>CAZLBQ010000230.1:0-9527 GCA_964557745.1 uncultured Anaerolineales bacterium | reverse complement strand
CGTGGAGGGCGACGCCGTGACCGGCGCAGTGACCGTGCCGCACACGGGGTCGATGCGCACGCTGACCTTCTTCTGGTCCTGCCGGCAGCCGCCCTGGGCGTCGTAGAGAGTCACGGTGATCTCGTAGTCGCCGGGGAAGGGGGCCGGGCTGGCGGGAATCGCCAGTGGAATGACTTGCGACCCCGGCGCGGTGAAGGTCCGCTCGCTCGACGTCCACAGGATGTCCGCGCTCCAGATCTCGGCCACGGCGCGCACCGACTGGGATGACAGGCTCGTGGCGGCGGTAACAAACACGCCGACGGTCGAGCCGGGGACGTAGCAGCTCTTGTCGGTCGTCAGCGCGGTGATGCTCGCCGTCGCCGCGCAGGTCAGATTGACCGTCAGGTTGACGTTGTCGATGTACGCGCCGAAGTCGGCGGGGCGGGTCGCGGCGTTGGTACTCTGGAAGACAAACGCCAGCCACACATTCGACCGGCCGAGGGCGCTTGTGCCCTGGCCGTCGAAGTCGCTGAGGTCGATGTGATCACGGCCGCAGTAGGGGGACCAATCAGCGTTATGCCCGGCCGTCCAATGACCGTAGAAGGTGGAGCCATCCAGGGAGACCAGAGCCTTGAGATAGTCTGCTCCGCCGGAGCAGTTGGTACCTTGGCACCAGCTCGCCGTTCAGTAGTCGTAGTAGAGCAGGCCGGCCGTGGCATTCGTCAGGTCAAGCGGGCCGTAGAACGCCCAGGAGTTGGTGTTGGCCGCGTATGGCCCATCGCACGGCAGGCTTGAGCCGTTGGCGCCGCCGCCAATGGCCCAGTTCAGGTGATTGACGCCGTTGGCGCAGCGGTTCGACCAGTAGTACTCGCCGCTGGTTGCGCCGTTGTCATCCCGAGTAGACCAGGAACCGTTCGGCCAGACGCCGTCGAAGTTCTCGTCGAGCAGGACGGTCCAGTCGTCAGCCTTGAGCGACGGGTGGACGGGTTCACCAGGGGGCAGTGGGTCGTGGAGGACAACGGGTTCAGAGACGCGGCCCGTGGCGTGGTAGGCCCCAAGGGACTGGGGCGTTGGCCCGGCGGCGACGGTGGCGCCCAGGAGGAGGCCCAGGAGCGCGGACAGGATGAGCAGGCCGAGGGTCAAGCCGAAACGCGCGAAGTGGGGGTATCGCGGCAGGTACATGGCGCTTCTCCCCTCGTTGGCGGTGGTGTTCCGCCAGCCGAAGTACAACACAACCGCAGCCCGGATGCCAGGCTGCGGTTGGAAGCGCTCATACGGAGCGCCACGGCGTCGTCTATGCCTACCCCAGTGGAGGCGGCGCGCGGCGGAGGGTATGTGCCCAACAGGGGCGTCCTGTCGAGGAGGGCGTCACGCACAGCCCGTCGCCGAGTGGGTACGGCTGTTCAGGCGCACGTTGCAGGGTCCCGTGGACAGGCGGGACGTGGAAGAGACTTTTTCTCCTCCTATCAGCTACTATACCCCTGCTACTCCCACTTCAAGTTGAGGTTTGGCAACAGCAGGTGAAGAAACGGCCACGCTAGGGGGGCCAGGGACTGGAAGTCGCGCCTGGGCAGCCGCTGGCTGGTCGTCCGCCGCGGCGGGCGGCGGCGCAGGCGGACGCTGGGGGCAGCGCGCCGGCCAGGCCCGACCTCGATCGGGGCCGCGATGCGCGTTGCTGCGTTCGGTTGCGCCACGCGGCTCAGCTTAGCGCGCTACGACCGGCAAGGGGCGCTGTTGCAGGCGGCGGAGTTCGGCGGCGTACTCCTCGTGCAGGACGCGCTGCAACTGGCCGTCGGCGTCGGGGACGAGGTCCCACAGGCCGCTGTGATGCCAGTGGTCCGAGTTGTCCCAATCGGGGCGGTCGAGAATCGGGTAGATGCACACGCCCTCGACGGGGATGCCCAGCGCCAGCGCCTGGTCGATCTCGGTCCCAATGTCACGCAGCCAGGCGGCGCGCCCGCTGCCAAAGTGGCTCGTCTCACCGACGAAGACGGGGCGGCGATAGCGCCTATAGGTCTCGGCCAGCAGGCGGTGGAGCGGCAGCCACCGCTCGTCCAGCGGCTTGAAGGACCAGCCCAGCCGCCGCGCGCCCGGATGCTCCCACTGGTTGTCATGGTAGAAGTTGATGCCCAGGACATCGAGGTAGCGCGGGTGGCCGCCCAGGCCCGGCTCGGTGACGCCCCCCAACATATCCCACGCCTCAAATTGCGACTCGTGGACCCGCGCCGCTTCCGCCGCCATGTCGGGCCGATCCAGCGGCGGGACGACGTGGATGCCCGGCTCCGTCGAGATGATGCGGGCGCGCGGGTCGACGGCCCACAGGGCCTCGGCGCCCGCGATCACGGCGCGCACGAGCTGGCGCTTGACCTCCGTCGCGCGGTTCTGGCCGTAGGGGTAGATGTAGCCGACGCCGCCAGCGGCCCACGACAGGAACGACATTTCGTTGATGGGCGTGTAGAACGGCGGCGCGTCGGTGTGGTCCTTGATGAAACGGGCGACGGCCCCGCAGTAGCGGGCGAAGCGGTTGACGAAGGCCGGCGCGAACAGGTCAACGTCCTCCGGCCAGCCGAAGTGACACAGACCCCAGATGACCTGAATGTCAGCCGCGCGCGCGGCTTCGACCATGGGCGCCAGAGAGGAGAAGTCGAAGCGGCCACCCTGGTCAATGAGATGCCAGCGGATGCCGTCGCGCGCGGTCCGGATACCGATCTCACGCAGGCGGGCGTAGTCCTCCATCACCTGGCGGTCGTGCTGCGTGACGGCGAGCATGTCGACCCGCTGGCCGGCGCGATTGAGGTGGCTGGCCGCCTCGAAGCCGGCGATCCAGAACGACTTGAAGATGTGGGAGAGGGGGGCAGGGGAGCGGCTCTCGCTGACCTCGACATGGCTCTCGCCGCCTGAAGCGCCATTGACGTCACCGTTGCGGCTCATCACGGGCTGCGCCTGGGCAGCGCTCGGTGGGACACGCGGTGGCGCTGAGTAGGGCGCCGGGGGCGCAGGCGGGCGCACCGCCTCGGCCCGCGCCCCGCAGACGCTCTGGGTCAAGACCTGCATCCTGGCCCACGTCAGGTCCCACGAGATGCGCGCCAGGAAGGCGTCAACCTCCTGGAGGCGCTGCGCGGCATCCTCGCGTAACGCTGCTGCGACGGCGCCCGCGAAGTCAGGAGCCGTGTCGGCGATGCGCGCCAGCCCGCGCTCGCCGTAGGGACGGACCACGTCACGGATGGACGTCGAGACGACGGGGCGGCCGGCGGCGAGATACTCCGGCGTCTTGGTGGGGCTGATGAAGCGCGTGGAGTCGTTGCGGGCGAAGGGCAGGAGGGCCACGTCCCAGCCCGCCAGGTATTTGGGCAGGTCGGTGTAGCTCTTGGGGCCGAGGTAGTGGATGTTGGGGCGGCGGGGCAGAATGGCGGGGTCGATCTTTACCACCGGGCCGACCAGGACGAACTGCCAGTCGGGCCGCAGGTCGGCCAACTCGGTCAGCAGCCGCAGGTCCAGCCGCTCGTCGATGACACCGTAGAAGCCGAGCCGGGGGTGGGGGATGGCGGCCTGGTCGGCGGGGTCCTCGGTGATGGCGCGGGCCTGCTTGAAGTGGGGCACGTCGACACTGCTGGGGAAGGCCCACACGCGCGGGTGCTGGAGGCGCTTGGCCTCGTAGAGGCTCTGGCCGCCGGTGAACACGAGATCGGCGCGGCGGAAAAGCTCTAGCTCGCGCTGGCGGAGGATGGGGGGCGCGCCGGCGAAGAGGGACAGTTCGTCCATACAGTCGTAGATGATGCCGAGCGGGGCGAGGTGGTCGGTGAAGCCGAGGGCCATGGGCGTGTAGTACCACAGCACGTAGGCCGTGATGCTGTGGTCGGCCAGGAGACCGTCGAGCAGGCCGCGCAGCGTCGGCTCGACCTCCTCGGCCGCTATGCCACGCGGCAGGCGGGGCACCACGAGGGTGACACGGCCACGCGGGAGCACGTCGAGCCGCAGCGGCCCGTCGTCATCAAAGGTCGGCTCCTCGATAAAGAAGACCCGCTGGTTCTCGGCCCAGCGCTCCATCAGGTGTTGCGGGCGTTGGTAGACAAAGTCCCAGCGCAGGTGCGACAGGCACAGCACGTCAAACTGGGCTGGCGCGGCGCTGCCTGCCAACATCTGTAGCGCTGGCGCGTCATATTGATAGTTACTCACAGGTTCTCATCCCTCTTCCCCGACCGACGGCTAGACTGAAAGGCCCGGCGGATACAGGCGCCGGGCCACGTTCACGACACCGTGCGGGCCACATGACCGCAAGGCCAAACGACCGGGCGGCCCGGCTTCATAGAGCAAGCGATATGCCACCTGCCCCAAAACACGCCGCCATCCGAGGTCTAGAGACCCCGGATGGCGGCGCACGACGTGGAGGTAGGATGAAGGCGGGTGAAGGGCCGCCCCGAAGGGTTTCCGAAACCCTTCGGGGCGCACGCGATTAGTGTTGGAACTGCTCTTCCTCGGTCGAGCCGTGGAGGGCGGTCGTCGACGACTGGCCGCCGGAAACGACCATGGCGACTTCGTCGAAGTAGCCGACGCCGACTTCGCTCTGGTGGCGGGTGGCGGTGTAGCCATCGGCCTCGGCGGCGAACTCGCGGGCCTGGAGGCGGGTGTAGGCCAGCATGCCCTCGCGGGCGTAGGCGTGGGACAGCTCGAAGGCCGTGTAGTTGATGCTGTGCCAGCCGGCGAGGGTGATGAACTGGAACTTGTAGCCCATGCGGCCTAGCTCGCGCTGGAAGCTCCAGGTGGTGTCGTCGTCGAAGTGCTGCCAGTTGAACGACGGTGAGCAGTTGTAGGCCAGCATCTTGCCGGGGAACTTCTCGTGGATGGCGTCGGCGAAGACCTTGGCCTCGTGCAGGTCCGGGTGGCCCGTCTCGAACCACAGCAGGTCCGCGTACGGCGCGTAGGCCAGGCTGCGGGCGATGGCAGCCTCCATGCCGGACTTGACGTTGTAGTAGCCCTCGACGGTGCGCTCGCCGATGCAGAAGGGCTTGTCGTACGGGTCAATGTCGCTGGTCAGGAGCGTCGCGCCTAGCGAGTCGGTGCGGGCGACGAGAATGGTCGGCACGTCGCACACGTCGGCGGCCAGGCGGGCCGACTTGAGGGTGCGGATGAACTGGGAGGTCGGGACGAGGACCTTGCCGCCCAGGTGGCCGCACTTCTTCTCGGCGGCCAACTGGTCCTCGAAGTGGACGCCCGCCGCGCCGGCCTCGATCATGCCCTTCATCAGCTCGTAGGCGTTGAGGACGCCGCCGAAGCCGGCCTCGGCGTCGGCGACGATGGGCGCGTACCAGTAGGTCGGCTCGCCGCCGTTGGCGCCCTTCTTCATGCGCTGCAGGGTGTCAATCTGGTCGGCGCGCTGGAGGGCGTTGTTGATGCGCCTGACGACGGCGGGGACGCTGTTGGCCGGGTAGAGGCTCTGGTCGGGGTAGGTCTGGCCCGCCAGGTTGTTGTCGGCGGCGATCTGCCAGCCGCTCATGTAGATGCCCTTGAGGCCGCCCTTGACCATCTGCACAGCCTGGGCGCCCGTCACCGCGCCGAGGGTGTTGATGTACGGCTCGGTGTTGAGCAGGCCCCACAGGCGCTCCGCCCCGGCGCGGGCGAAGGTGTATTCAACTTTCAGACTGCCGCGCAGCTTGATGACGTCCTCGGCCGAGTAGTCGCGCGAAATACCCTTCCAGCGGGCGTCGTTGGCCCAGCGCTCTTCCAGCTCGCGCACCTGTTGCGCGTAATCGAGATTGAACATGTGCCCTCCTCATTGTGGCATGTTTGGAGAAACAATAACTTGGCCGGCCTGGGGCATGAACCTTTGCCCGCCCCAGGCGCTGGTTGGGGTAGGCGCGCCACCCCAGGGGACAGTCGACAGAGACCGGGGGCAGCCATGTGGCTGCCCCCGTCTTGGAACCTAGTCTAGCCGCTGGTAGCCGGGCAGCGTCAGGAACTCGACAAACGTCGGGCTGAGCACCAGTGCGTCGAGCAACTCGACGGCCTGAGCGAAGTTGTGCTGGTGGCGATGCCCAACCAGCTTCGCCACCTCCTGGGTGCGGACCTCGCGGTACACATCCGGGCTGATCTGGACGCCGTCCGACCGCGTGGCGCCGTAGTGGACCCACTGCCAAAGTTGCGAGCGGGCGATCTCGGCCGTCGCCACGTCTTCCATGAGATAGTAGATGCCGACCGCGCCACGACCACCCAGCCAGGCTTCCAGGTACTGGAGGGCGACATCGACGTTGTTGCGGAAGCCCGCCTCGGTGATGTCCCCCTTCTGGACGTCGAGCAGGTCAGCGGCCTTAATGTTGGCGTCGGGGACGCGCTCCAGTTGGTTGTCCCCCTGGAACTCGCGGTTAAAGACCTCCATGACAGGCCCGACCAGACCGGGGTGCGCAACCCACGCGCCGTCGAAACCCTGGCCCGCCTCGCGGGTCTTGTCCGTCTGGACCTGGGCGACGGCCTTGCGGTTGGCTTCGGCGTCGTCGCGGCGCGGGATGTAGGCCGACATGCCGCCCATGGCGTGCGCGCCGCGCTTGTGGCAGGTGTGGGTCAGTAGCTCGGCCGCCGAGCGCAAGAAGTGGGAGGTCATGCCGACCTGGGCGCGGTCGGGCAGGACGAAGTCGCCGCGATGGTTGAAGACCTTGATGAAGCTGAAGATGTAGTCCCAGCGGCCCAGGTTCAACCCGCTGCTGTGCTCCCGCAGCGTGTAGAGAATCTCCTCCATCTCGAACGTCGCCAGGATGTGCTCGATGAGTACCGTGGCGCGGATCGTCCCGCGCGGGATGCCGAGGGCGTCCTGGGCGAAGTTGAAGACGTCATTCCACAGCGCTGTTTCCCGGTGGCTCTGGGTCTTGGGCAGATAGAAGTAGGGGCCGCTGCCGCGCGCCAGCAGCTCGTGGGCATTGTTATAGAAGTAGACGCCAAAGTCGAAGAAGGCGCCGGCGATGGGCCGCCCGTCCACCAGGACGTGCTTCTCCGGCAGGTGCCAGCCGCGCGGGCGGACAGCCAGGGTAGCCGTCTTGTCCTTGAGGGTGTACTCCTGGCCTTCGGGGCTGGTGAACTGAATCTGGCGGCGCACAGCGTCGTAGAGGTTGGTCTGCCCGTCGCACAGGTTGAACCACGAGGGCGTGTTGGCGTCCTCGAAGTCGGCCATGAAGACGTTGGCGCCGGAGTTGAGGGCGTTGATGACCATCTTGCGGTCGGTGGGGCCTGTAATCTCGACGCGGCGGTTGCGGAGGTCGGGCGGGGCAGGCGCGACGCGCCAATCGGCCTGACGTATGTCGGCCGTCTCCGGCAGGAAGTCGGGCATCTGGCCGTGGGCGATCGCAGCGGCGCGCTCGCGACGCTTCTGGAGAAGCTCCTGGCGGCGCGGCTCAAACTCGCGGACAATCGCGGCGACGAAATCGAGCGCCTCAGGCGAGACGACTCCAGCCCATTCAGGTTTGATTGGACCCAACAGGTCCGCGGCTTGCGTCTTAATCACCGTGCCCCTCCTTTGGGGATACTCCGCGTGGCAAGGTCAAGGGATATGGGAGTTAGGCGTGAAGAAACGACACGCGTAACCAGTATATCCAATATAATGCAGTGCGTCAAAAAAGTCAAGGGCCGGTTTACACCCTCGTGGGTCGGGAAAACAAACCGCCTTGAGCGGCTGGCTCAAGGCGGGCTTGAGGGAGGCCGACGCGTCTTAACGGGGGCGCTTTGCCGCTACCTTTACACTGGGGGCCGCCACGCGGGTTTCGAGCACAGTGGCCACACACACATAGGCCAACGCGAGACAGAGCATCATCCACATGGCATACCTCCTGAGCGGCCCGCGCGGGGTCACTGAGTCCTTCATCGATGGAACGCCGTCTGTCCCTAGTATAGCTCAGGATGCGGGTGTGGGGAACGGGCAGGTGGGTAGTCTTTGCCAGAAGGTGGCTAGCAGGATGGGCAGGCAGGCAGGCGGCGGTGAGGGGAACGCCTCGCCCTGGCCTAGCCGTTTGGCTAGCGGCGCGGCCGATGAATGTTGGTGAACTCGTGGAATGTTGAGGCTTTTTCGGGAGGATTGCCTCTTGACGAATAGAGAATGTCGTGCTATAACATGACTTGCTGTGTGTGTCAGTCTTCCATGTCACATCAACCTCGCGCCGCCGGTCCATATTCATCTCAGCCATCCATCCTAGCTTTTGAGCCGAGAGTACCAGGTTGTTCCGGGTGTCTCCTTGCCCCCAGATGAGACAGAAAGGATGGCATAATGAGCGTGCTACGCATCTGTCTGTTTGGACGTCTGCGCCTGGCGCGCGACGACGACGGCGTCGAGATCAAAGTGACACGCACCGTCCAGGGTCTCCTCGCGTTTCTGCTTCTCGAACGTCACCGCACCCATCCCCGCGAAATCCTGGTCGACCTCTTCTGGCGCGATCACCCCTTCCAGCAAGCCAACAACTGCCTCAACACCGCGCTCTGGCGGCTGCGGCGGGTGTTGGAGCCAGCCGGTGTTGAGCGAGGCGCTTACGTAGCGACGACGCCTACAGGCGAGGTTGGTTTCAACGACCAGTCTACATACTGGCTGGATGTCGCCGTCTTTGAAGGCCACCTGGAGCAGGCGCTCGCTATCCCGCCCGCTATAGCCACCCTGGACAATGTGAGCGGCCTGGAGCACGCCTTGTCGCTCTACACGGGCGATCTGCTCGAAGGCTTCTATGATAGCTGGGCGCTGCATGAGCGGGAACGGCTGCGCAACCTGCGCCTGCGCGGCCTGGCGTATCTGATGCGCTACTACCATAGTCAAGGCGAGTTCGAGACGAGCATCGCCTACGGACAGCGCATCCTGGACGACGACCCGATTCGGGAGGAAATCCACCGCGACCTGATGCGGATTCATGCCGAGAGCGGCCAGCGCAGCCTGGCGGTGCGCCAGTACGAAGTCTGCCGCGATGTGCTGGCCGCCGAGTTGGGCATTGCGCCCATGCCTGAGACACAGCGGCTCTACGCGCAAATCGCGGCGTCTGGGAGCGCCCTCACAAGCCCAGGCCCCCTCGCGCCCTTGGCAGGGCCGACGATGGTGGGGCATCTCCACCTGGCGCTGCGCCAGCTCGAGCAGACCCGCCAGTTGATCCAGCAGATGCTCCAGCTCATGGAGACGGGCCAGTCTGCCGACTCCCGCTAGTCTCCTACCATCGCCTTCCCCATGACGCGCCCACGGGCGCGTCCTTTTTTTGCCCCGCCAAATTAAGTGCGTGTGACCGAGAGGTGAGGCGCAGGTGTGAGCGCGGTGAGAGCGCCGTGTTACAATGCGCCTATGACACGCGGAGAGGTCGTCCCGGCTGTGGGCAAGCCTTCCCCTGCGAACCGCATCGAGACGCAATCCATGCCAGCGCCCGAGGCTCGCGAACACATCTTTGTTCTTCGCTTGTGGAGCGAGCCTCGCGAGCTAGAAGGCGCAGCGCCCGTGTGGCGCGGGACGATTGAGCATGTGCCGACGCGGCAGCGCTGCTACATCAAGAACCTGGACGAGATTAAGGTGTTCCTGCTGCCGTACTTGAGCGCCATGGGCG
>CAZLBQ010000229.1:0-9567 GCA_964557745.1 uncultured Anaerolineales bacterium | reverse complement strand
ACGGCGGCCAGCCGGGTCATCTACAACATTGGCCCGCTCATCGTCGTGCCGCCCGCGCTGCTCGTCTTCGCCGTGCTGCCCTTTGGCTGGGGCTTGAGCGGCAGCGACCTCAACGTCGGTCTGCTGTTCGTCTTTGCCGTCGCTTCAACGGGCACGATTGGCATCCTCGTCGCGGGCTGGGGGTCCAACAACAAATACTCGTTGCTGGGCGCGATGCGGGCCGTAGCACAGATGGTGAGCTACGAAGTGCCACAGGTGCTGAGCGTCATCGGCATCGTCATGCTGGCGGGGACGCTGTCGGTGCAGGGGATTGTGGCGCGCCAGGCCGAACTGGGCTGGTTCATCCTGCTCCAGCCGCTGGCGTTCGTTATCTTCCTGCTGGCGGCGATGGCCGAGGTCAACCGCACACCATTCGACCTGCCCGAAGCCGAGTCGGAGATTATCGCCGGGCACCACACCGAGTACAGCGGCCTCAAGTTCGGCATGTTCTACCTGGCCGAGTACATCAGCGTGCTGTTCATCTCGGCGCTGGCGGCGACGCTGTTCCTGGGCGGCTACCAGATCCCCTTCGTGCCGGTCAACCACCCGCTGCACACCTTCCTCGGCCCGTTCGTTCTCATCGCCAAGACCTATGCCTTCGTGTTCCTGACGATGTGGATACGCGGCACGCTGCCGCGCGTGCGCGTCGACCACCTGATGGCGTTCGCCTGGAAGGTGCTCGTCCCGCTGAGCCTGATGAACATCTTCGTCGTCGGGCTGCTGGCGCCGTTTATCCAGGTGTGGAGCGCGGGCCTGGTCGTGCCGGGCCTCGTCGCCATCCCGGTCATGCTCGTCGCCAACGCGCTCATGTTCGGCGTGGTCTACTTCTTCATCCACCGCCTGGTCCAGCGCAACCAGGCCCAGCTCGCAGAAGGGATGACTCCGGCGCGATGAACGTCTTCGTCCTGCTCGGCTTTGCGCTCGCCGCCGGCGTCACGCTCATTGGGGCGCTGGGCGTCGTCACAGCGCGCACCGTCTTCGCGAGCGGCCTCTTTCTCATCCTGTCCTTCGTCGGCGTGTCGGGTATCTACGTCATGCTCGAAGCGCCGTTCCTGGCGATGGCCCAGTTGCTCATCTACGTGGGCGCGGTCGCCATTCTCATCCTGTTCGCCATCATGCTCACGCGGCGCGTGATGAGCGAGCAGCCGGGCCAGCAGTCTAACAACCAGTGGCCGGTCGCGGCCGCCGTCGCGGCGCTGCTGTTTGGCGTCCTGGCCCTGGCGACGCGCCAGGCGTGGCCCATCTCGAATGCCGCGCCGCCCGACAACGTCATCACCGCACTGGGCGAGGCCTTCCTGGGGCCGTACGTCCTGCCGTTCGAGATCGTGTCGGTCTTGCTGCTGGCGGCCCTGGTTGGGGCCATCATCATCGCCCGCGAGTAGCCCATGAACACCATCCCCCTATCGGCCTATCTGCTCATCGCGGCCGCGCTGTTCTGCATCGGCCTGTACGGCACGCTGACGCGGCGCAACGCGGTGAGTATCCTGATGGGTGTCGAGCTGATGCTCAACGCCGTCAACATCAACCTCGTCGCCTTCTGGCGCTACCTGACCCCAGGCAACCTGAGCGGGCAGGCGTTCGCCGTGTTCATTATCGCCCTGGCCGCCGCCGAGGCGGCCATCGGACTGGCGCTCTTCATCGCCATCTATCGCACCCGCGACACGGTGAGCGTGGAAGAGATTAACCTGATGAAGTGGTGAGCCTCATGCACTTCGCCCAGTTTGCCATCCTCGTTCCTCTGTTCCCCCTCGCGGCTTTCTTCGTGATTGTGCTGCTGACCAACCCCAACAAGCGCCTGAGTTCCACCATCGCCATCGGCTCGTTGGTCCTGTCGGCCATCCTGAGCTACCTCATCTTCTTCCAGATGCTGGGCGAAGGCACGGAGGAGGTGTTGAGGGCAGCGAGCAGCGGCCAGGCGCCGTGGACGACCGTCTGGTCGTGGATTCCCGTCGGCCTGAGTGAGTTCAAGGTCGGCAGCTACGTAGACCCGCTGGCGGCGGTGATGATTGTCATGGTGAGCACGGTCGGCCTGATGATTTTCATCTACTCCCAGGGCTACCACAACATCCAGGACCCGGCCAACACCGACCCGCTGTACTCGCGCTTCTTCGCCTACCTGTCGCTGTTCGCGGCGGGCATGTTGGGCTTCGTGCTGTCGCCCAACCTGGTCCAGGCCCTCGTCTTCTGGGAGATCATGGGCCTGTGCTCGTTCCTGCTCATCGGCTTCTGGTTCGGCAAGCGCGTCACGGTCTACAACAACGGGCGCGAGGACAGCGGCAACGTCAACTCGTACTCGGCCAAGAAGGCATTCCTGACGACGCGCGTCGGCGACGTGTTCTTCATCCTGGGCGTCGTCGGCCTGTGGGGCCTCGCGGGTAACATCCAGTACTACGAACTGTTCCAGCGCGAGACTATCCAGCGCCTGCAGGAGGCGACGTTGCTCATCGGCTCGCCGACGATGAACATCGCCGGCCTGACCTTCGACGGCTTCGGCATCGCCATCCCGGCCCTGGCTCTCATCACGCTGCTGCTGTTCGGCGGCGCGGTCGGCAAGTCGGCCCAGTTCCCGCTCCACGTCTGGCTGCCCGATGCTATGGCCGGCCCGACGCCCGTGTCGGCCATGATCCACGCGGCGACGATGGTCGCCGCCGGCGTGTTCCTCATCGCGCGCACTTACCCACTGTTCGCGGCGGCGGGCGGCGAGGGCCACCGCAGTGTGCCACTGCTCATCGTAGCGGCCATTGGCACCTTCACGGCCATCTTCGCTGGCACCATCGGCCTGGCCCAGAACGACATCAAGAAGATTCTGGCCTACTCGACTGTCTCGCAGTTGGGCTTCATGTTCGCGGCGCTGGGCGTCGGGGCCTGGGTGGCGGGCGTGTTCCACATGATTACCCACGCCTTCTTCAAGGCGCTGCTCTTCCTCGGCTCCGGCTCGGTCATCCACGGCATGGAGCACCTGCACCGCAGCCACGCCCACGCGGGCCACGCCGACCACGACGCGCACGGTGGGCACGAGGACGACCTCAACAAGCCGGTCCCCGGCGGCGACGACCCGCAGGACATCTACAACATGGGCGGCCTGCGGCGCAGGATGCCGCTCACCTTCTGGACGTACATGATGGGTGCGCTGGCCTTGACGGGGATCCCCATCTGGGCGGGCTTCTGGAGCAAGGATGAAATCCTGGCCCACGCCTTTAACGAGGGCGACTGGCTGCCCTGGCTGGTGCTGACGGTCGCGGCGGGCTTCACCGCCTTCTACATGGCGCGCCAGATCTTCCTGGTCTTCTTCGGCGCGCCGCGCACCGAGCTGGCCGAGCACGCCGCCGAGAGCCCGCGCACCATCACCTTCCCGCTGACGGTCCTGGCGATCTTCGCCACCCTGGTCGGCCTCCTGGGCATGCCCGACCTCATCGGCTCGCTCCACGTCGGCAACTGGTTCCACCACCTGGTGGGCCTGGTCCCGACGACGGGGCTGGCGGAGGAAGTCGTGGCCGAGGCGGAAGCGCCGACGTCGCTCAACTTCCTCGTCGCTACCCTCTCGACCGGCATCGCCATCCTGGGCTGGGTATTGGGCTACCTGGTCTACGGGCGGCGCGTCTTCCGCGCCAGCGACCGCGACCCGCTGGAGCGGCTGGGCGGTGTGTGGAACGCGCTCAAGAACAAGTACTGGGTGGATGAACTCTACGGCACCGCCGTCGAGCGCAACATGGCCGTCTGGCGTGGCGACCGGCGCGCGGCGGCGGTGGACCACGACAACGTGGTGCAGGGCGCGGTGGGCTTCTCCCGCTTCAACGCCTTTATCGACCAGTGGATTATCGACCGCACGGTCAACCTGGTGGCGACGGTGGTGCGCGGGTTCAGCGTCGTGAGCCGCTGGATTGACCAGAACATCGTGGACGGCGCGGTGAACGGCGTCGGGACGGTGACGGGGGCGCTGAGCAGCGGGCTACGCCTCATCCAGACCGGCCTGGTGCAGAACTACCTGCTGGTGGTATTCCTGAGTATTCTCGTACTGTCAGGCATTTATCTTGTTATGAGGTAGGGGCGATGAACATCCTTGACACCATCCCCTGGCTGACCATCCTTGTCTTCTGGCCGCTGCTCGGCATGCTCATCGTCCTCTTTGGCCGCATGAGCGAGCCGAGCATCAAGTCGTTCGCGGTGGCCTGGAGCATCGTACCGGCGGTCATCGCCACCGCGCTCTGGATTGGCTACGCCATGTCTATCGGCGGCATCCAGTTCGAGGAGCGGGCGGCCTGGATTCCGCAGCTAGGCATCACCTACAACATCGGCGTCGATGGGTTGTCGCTGCCGCTGGTGTGGATGACGACCATCATGACCACCATCTCGCTGGTCTACTCGGCGCGGGTCATCAACACACGCGTGCGCGACTACTTCGCCATGTTCCTGCTGCTGGAAGTCGGCATGCTGGGCGTGTTCGTCGCCCTCGACCTGTTCCTGTTCTACGTGTTCTGGGAAATCGGCCTGGTCCCGATGTACTTCCTCATCGGCATCTGGGGCGGGCCGCGCCGCGAGTACGCCGCCATCAAGTTCTTCCTGTACACCCTGGCGGGCAGCGTGTTCATGCTGCTGGCGATTATCGCCGTCTA
Source organism: uncultured Anaerolineales bacterium (assembly GCA_964557745.1). Taxonomy (GTDB): domain Bacteria; phylum Chloroflexota; class Anaerolineae; order Epilineales; family JAHCIE01; genus JAHCIE01. The sequence continues at coordinate 4,915 of CAZLBQ010000229.1, read as the reverse complement.
CTTCTCGACGGGGACCTTCAACATCCTGGACGCGGCGGCGCTCGGCCCATTCAAGGGCGCGCTGACCTTCCAGATGCTCGCCTTCGTGGGCTTCTTCCTGGGCTTCGCCATCAAGGTTCCCATGTGGCCGTTCCACACCTGGCTCCCCGACGCCCACGTCGAGGCGCCCACGGCAGGCTCGGTCATCCTGGCCGCCGTCCTGCTGAAGCTCGGCACGTATGGCTTCGTCCGCATCTGTCTGCCCATGTTCCCGGAGGCGTTCGCGGCCTTGTCCATTCCCATCGCCTTCCTGGCCTTCACCGGCATTGTCTACGGCGCGCTGGTCGCCATGGCCCAGTGGGACTTCAAGAAGCTCATTGCCTACTCGTCGGTCAACCACATGGGGTATGTCATGCTGGGCCTGGCGGCGGCGGCCTACTTGCTGCCGTCCATCCAGGACACGTCGCTGCCGCTGGAGCAGCGCACGGCGTACTTCAACACGGCGGCGGCGGGTGTCAACGGCGCGGTGTTCGAGATGCTGGCCCACGGCTTTATCACGGGCGCTTTGTTCCTCATGGTCGGCCTCATCTACGACGAGCGAACCCACACCCGCGATCTGAAGCGCTTCGGCGGGCTGTTTGGCCTGGTCCCGAAGTACGCCGCGTTCCTCATCTTCTTCGCCATGGCTTCGCTGGGTCTGCCGGGGCTGATGGGCTTCGTGGCCGAGTTCTTTATCTTCCGCGGCGCGTTCCCGGCCGGCGGCATGATGACGCTATTCGCCACGCTGGCTGTGCTGGGCATCATCTTCACGGCGGCGTTCTTCCTGTGGAAGGTCATCCAGATGATCCTCCTCGGCCCGCCCAATCCCGAGTGGGCGCACGGAGAGCACCGGCTGGTGGACCTGAACCGCCGCGAGGTCCAGATTCTCGTACCGCTGGCGCTGGCGACGCTGGTCTTCGGCCTGTTCCCGTCGCTGCTGCTCAACATGATCAACGCCACGACGGTGGCGATTCTGGGTGGGGCCGCGAACGTGACGGTGGCGTTGAGCCAATTGGTGAGATAGCCGCTGTGGCGCAGGAAGGGCTGTTATGTTGACGTACAAGGCGCTGTATCGATTCCTTGACGAAGGCGTACACGCCGAAGTCCCGGATTTTCCCGGTGTCATCTCGTTTGGCGAGACGCTGGAAGAGGCGCGGCGCATGCTCGGCCACGCTCTCGTCGACATGGCGGAAACCAACCTTCTTCTTGGTGAGGCGCTTCCTCAACCCGACGCAGCCGTCACCGACCCAGAGGCGGACATTGAGGAGCCTATCTACCTGCTGCTGACCGCCGGATCGCGGGTCACGCCGGTGTTGCAAGAAGCGCATCCGTGAAACGGGAGAAACCTTGTGGTAACCGCGCTCGATTTCCAATTATTTCTGCCTGAGATGATCCTGTTGGTCGGCGGGATCGCCGTCCTCATCGCCGACCTATTCCTGCGCGAGAAGGCGAGCGCGGAAACGCGCCTGGCCTGGGTGTCGCTGGCGATTCTAGCGGCGGCGCTCGTCGTCAGTGTCGCTCTGTTCGGCGCGGAGCAGGGCCTGTTCCGCGCCTCTACCGACCCAGGCGCGCCGGGCATGTTCGTCGTCGACGGCTTCACGACGTTCTTCCGCATCCTGAACATCCTGACGACGATGATCGTCGTGTTGGCGTCGGTGGACTACGTGCGGGGGCGGACGGCGTTTCGCGGTGAGTTCTTCGCCCTCATGCTGTTTTCGACGCTGGCGATGACGCTCATGGCTGGCTCGACCGACCTCATCATGGTCATCCTGTCGCTGGAGTTCCTGAGCATCACGTCCTACATCCTGACCGGCTACCTGCGCGGCAACCTCAAGTCTAACGAGGGCGCGGTCAAGTACTTCCTGTACGGCTCGATTACGACCGCCGTCACGTTCTACGGCGCGTCGCTGCTGTTCGGCATGGCCGGCTCGACCAACCTGTACGACATCGCCGCTCACTTCGCCCAGCCGGGCGCGCTGCAGGGCAACGTCCTGGCGCTCGTGCTGCCGGTGATCGTGTTCCTGCTGGCGGGTTTCGGCTTCAAGATTGCCCTGGTTCCCTTCCACCAGTGGTCGCCGGATGCCTACGAGGGCGCGCCTACGCCCGTCACGGCGTTCCTGTCGGTGGGGCCAAAGGCGGCGGGCCTGGCGATGCTGCTGCGGGTGATGGTCGTGGCCCTCCCCCAGTTCGAGCGCGACTGGGCGTCCATCATGATTGGCGTCGCCATCCTGACCATGACACTGGGCAACGTGATTGCCATCTCCCAGTCCAACATCAAGCGCATGATGGCCTACTCGAGCATCGCCCAGGCGGGCTACATGCTCATCGGCGTGGCGGCTGTGTCGGTCGCCCAGATTGCGAGCGGCAACGTGCCGGGCGAAGGCGGCGCGGGCTTCACGTTCGACGGTACGGCGGGCGTGCTGATCTACCTGCTGGCCTATCTGTTCACCAACCTGGGCCTGTTCATCGGTATCATCGCCGTCGACTACCTGGCCGGCTCGGACACGCTGCCAGGCTACGCAGGCCTCATCCGCCGCGCGCCCTTCCTGGCCGTCGCTATGACCATCTTCTTCCTGTCGCTGGTCGGCATCCCGCCCACGGCGGGTTTCATCGGCAAGTTCTGGGTGTTCGGCGCAGCCATCCAGCGCCAGTTGTGGCTGGTGGTCATCGCGGGAGCGATCAACGGCGTTATCTCGGTCGTCTACTACTTCAAGGTGCTCAAGCAGATGTGGTATGAGACGCCGACGGACACGACGCCCATCCGGCTGCCGCGCGCGATGAACTTCGCCCTGGTCGCGTGCCTCGTCCTGACGCTGGTCATCGGCCTGTACCCGACGCCCTTTATCCAGTTCGCCAACGACTCGATCCACATGCTGGGGGTCATCGTTAGAGGGGGAGCGTGAGGCACGGGATTGGCATGACAGTGGCTCAGCGCCATAATCTCATCATCTACTCTTCGAGGAGTGTGTGTTCGCACAAGGAGTACGAGCGGTATTTCGGCTGAAGGAGATGACGTGAACGTCACGGCCTACGTTCGCCTGCCAATCGAGGCGGTGCGCAGGATGACGGATACCACGCTCAAGGGCCTGCCGTTCTAACACCAAGAACCCAGCGCCACGATACGGCGGATCAGATGGGGCCACGGAGCCTCTCTGGTCCGCTATCTTATTCGCTCAGAGGATAGCTATGACCAACATCCGACAATCCTTCGCCTGGTGGTCGTTCTCGCGGTCGGACATCGCACCTGCCAGCCTGTTGCGAGCGGCAGCCGAGATTGGGTATAGCGGCGTGGAACTCCTGCCGCGCGAGCTATGGCCGCCGGCGCGTGAGCACGGGTTAGCCATCTCGGCTATGGTCGGTCACGAGTCCATCAGGGATGGGCTTAACCGACGCGAGAATCACCCACGCATCGAGGCCGAAGTGCGGGCCAACCTGGAACTCGCGCAGACCTGGAATATTCCGGTACTCATCTGTTTCAGCGGTTCGCGGCAAGGCGAAGATGACGACGCTGGCGTCGAGATCACCGCTGAGGCGCTGCGACGACTGGCTCCGCTGGCCGAAGCCGCGGGCGTGACCCTGGCCCTGGAGTTGCTGAACAGCAAGCGCGACCACGCGGATTACCAGGCGGACCACACGGCGTGGGGCGTGCGGGTGTGCAAGAGCGTTGCTTCGCCGGCCGTTGGCCTGCTGTACGACATCTATCACATGCAACTGATGGAAGGCGACATCATCCACACGGTCCAGGACCACCACGCCTGCATCGCTCACTACCACACGGCAGGTGTCCCTGGACGACACGAACTGGACGCGACGCAGGAACTGTTTTATCCCGCCATCTTCCGCACGATCCAGGCGACAGGCTACGTGGGGTATATCTGCCACGAGCTGTTGCCGATTGGTGATCCAGTGGCGGCCCTGAAGCAGGCCTACGACCTCTGCGCGGAGGCGTGGCGTCCTGTGTAGCCCGGCCAGGCTCAATGGAGGAGGACAGGAGGCATGCTCGACGGGCTGTGGAGCTTCTGGAACAGCATCAGTTGGGGGACGCTCGAGTGGGGCGTCGTGGTGGCCCTCGTGGCGCTGGTCCTCGGCTGGGCGCTGTATCGCCTGGTGCGGTTCGCGGGGCTGCGCTACGCACGGCGGACGGCGACGGCCTCTGACGACTTCATCGTCAGTCTCGTCGCGCGCATCCTCCAGTTCACCGTCTACCTCATTGGACTGCTGCTCATCCTGGACCGCCTGGGGTTCAATCTCGCGCCGCTCCTGACAGGCGCCGGGGTGTTTGGCCTGCTGCTCGGCTTCATCGGCCGCGACCTGTTCGCCAATACGCTGGCGGGCATCTGGATCATCAACGAGCGGCCCTACGACATCGGCCACCGTATCCTGCTGCCCAAGTCGCTGGGCGACCTACACGGCCCCTGGGGTGATGTAGTATCCATCGGCCTGCGCAGCACGAATATTCTTTCCGTCGACGGCGTCATGCTGACCGTTCCCAATAGCGTCCTGGTCAATGATACCATCGTCAACTTCAGCCACGTACCGGGGGCGCGGATGCGGGCGCGGATTCGGGTCGGCGTCGTGCCAGACGCCGACAACGTGCGCCGCGCGGTTCAGGTTGCGCGCGAGGCAATTCGGGCCACCGAGGGCGTCTATGAGGAGCCGCGCCCGGTCGAGGTCATCGTCCGCGACTTCCGCGACTGGGATGTGCAGCTCGAAGCCCGCTTCTTCGTCGACGGCCCGCGTGCCTTTCGCTCCATCAAGTCGGAGGTCATCCAGGCGGTTCTGGATGCTTTCGCGGCACATGACATTCGCCTGTCGCGGCCCGTCAACCGTGTCGAGCTGCTCGCCACCGACGGCGAGCCGCTGGATGAGGCATCCTCGCCTCTGACGCGCCCGCGGC
>CAZLBQ010000228.1:0-9568 GCA_964557745.1 uncultured Anaerolineales bacterium | reverse complement strand
GGGCGCCACCTGCGCGGCCCTCCCGCCGCCACAAGCGCACGTCTTCGCCGTCGCCGGCGCGTTCAGGCGCCAGCACTCACGGCCCGAAGGGTCGGCTAAGTGGGGACTGCGGCCGGAACGCCGCAGCGTGGTGGAGAGATAGCGCCCACACGCCACATTCGGGATGATTCATGTCTTCAACTGTCGGGGTAGGGGTAGGGGGTCATGTCGAACCACAGCGACGCGGCGGGGACGAGCGTCACGGGCTGGCCGACGAGGGTGCGGTAGACGAGGTCGCCGGGCGCGCCTGGGGCTGTTGTGGTGTAGACGACGGCGCGCGTCGTCAGCCAGCGCGGGGCCCACGCCGCGCTCACCTTGCCCCACTCCCGCGTCGGCTGGTCGTACGTGCCAACGTAGATGGCGGCCCCGTCCTGGTAGGCGAAGCGGGCGCTGTCGGGCGACCAGTTCACAAAGCGGCCCGGAGCATAGACAAGCGGGTTCGCGCCGTTCGCGTCGGCGATGACGACTGCGGAGGGGGTCGCCTGGCGGGTAAAGCCGACGCGCCGCCGATCTGGCGACCAGACGATGTCGGTCACGGGACCGTCGAGGCGGCCAAACGCCTCGGCCGCGCCGTCGAGGGGGATACGGTAGAGGGTCGCGCCGCTCGGCCCCTCGACGGCGACGAGAAAGCCGCTGTCGTCACGGGCCCACATGGGGCGCGGCACGCGGGCGGGGTCGGCAGCGGCCCCCGTGTACTCCAGTTTCGTTTGCACGTCGCTGCCGTCGGCGGTGACGATGGCCACGACGCCCGTTCCGCCCTGGCCTGACCGAGCCAGGGCGATGCGCGCGCCATCGAACGATGGCACGAAATAGCCCCCCTGCCCCGCCGCGAGGACGCGCCTGACCTCGCCCGTGTCGACATTCACCCGCCACAGGTCGTCGGCGGCTTTGCCGTCGGCCGTCTGCGTGCCGACCAGCAGCACATGGCTGCGCGGCAGCCAGCGTAGGCGGCTCGGTAGGGCGCCGGGCGCTGCCCCGCCTTGCGCCAGGTCGCTCTCGCCCAGCAGCCGCTTCGCCCCGCTGCCATCCCACTTGACGGCCCAAATCTCCGCTGTGCCGCTGACCTGGCGGCGATAGGCGACCCACGCCTTGTCAGGCGCGATGAGCGGCTCGGTGATGTCCGCCGCCTTGACCAGCGCTCGCCCTGGCTGTCCCTCGTCCGACGCCCACAGGCCGGCCGCGTCGACGTAGGCGACGCCCGCGCCCGGCGGCATCGTCGACGGCAGGGCCGTCTGGGAGGGCGGGAGCGTCTCGCGCGGCTGGGCCGGCCCGACCGGCTGGGGACGTGGGGTCGGGGCGGGTGGCAGACTCGCGCCGCCCCCAGTCGTCGTGGCGGCGGGCTGCCCGCCACCCGCGCAGGCCGCAACGAGCAGCGCCAGGGTCAAGACGAGGGCAAGTCGCTTTGGCATCGGAATCAGACCTTGCAACTGTCACGGTAGGAATGCGATACGGGGAACGACATGGGCCAGTACAAAACATGCTCGGACTGTCATGCCTCACTTCGTGAGGCATCTGCTCTGGAAAGGTTGGCAGAGTAGACCCCTCACTGCGTTCGGGGTGACCGTCGAAGGGTGTCCTCCGAAGAGGTTGGCAGTACAGACGCCGCGCAGCGCGCCCAGCCTCATGTCAAGCCCTGGAGGATCGTCTTTAAGGGTGGGGGCAGGGGGTGCTTGGCCTGGGGATTGGACCACAGCGCCTGGAGGCGGCTGGGGCCGTGCGCCGGGGCGACACGCAAGACAACGCCGCTGAGGCGGAGGTAGACCTTGAAGAACTCGGCCGTGTCGCCCAGATCATGGCGCTCGATGACGCGGGGGTCCTTGCTCTCCGCCCGCTGGCGCAACTGGGCCATCGCGTGCCCTAAATCGACCGTTCCCCCCGCCTCATCCATGACGACCCACAGCACATTCATCATGCCCGGCTGCATCTGGCGCAGCTTTTCGGCGACATGGGAGATGAGGCGTGTCTCGTTCAGCGCGGCGCTAACGGCCTGGCCTGGCGTCCCTCGCACCCGCGTCACCTCGACGGCAAAGGCATAGCTGGTCGTGTAGGTGACGGTGAAATCCGGGCAGCGCGCCCCACCCCCGGCGCACTTCTCGTACTCAACCGTCAGCCGCCGGTCCTGGCTCAGCCAATAGGCGGTTTCCAGCTCGCACCCCAAGTCGCGGATCGCCTCGCGGTCGCGCGTGTCGCGCAGCTTCTTGCGAATCTTGTCCCGGTAGGTGTCGGCAAAGGTGGCGAAGCGCTTGGAGCGGGCCAGCCACTCGCCGACGCCGGGCGACAGGAGGTGCGGCTTGGCATCGAAGAGATAGGCGCGCAGGTCCTGGGTAGGCATGGCAACGAACGATGACCGACAGCTTATGTCATCTTCACGACGATGTCGCCGATGACGTTGGCGGCTTCGTCACCACGGTCGGCCGAGTTGCTCAGGTGGCGGTAGATTTCGCGCAGCTTGAGCATCTCCATGACGTGCTCGATGTCCGTTGGACCCTGGAACAGGTCGGCGATGGCCTCGCGGTAGACGCTCTCGACGCGGTTCTCCAGGGCCTTGGCGCGCATGGCGTGCTCGCTGGCGACGTTGGGGTGGTCCTTGAGCCGCAGCGTCGCCATGTGGATCTCGTAGGCCGCCTCGCGCAGCAGCGAGACCATGCGCCGCAAGAAGGAGTTGGGGTCCACCCCCAGCACGACCATCTCGTCCAGCGTCGTGTAGCCGTAGTCGAGGATGTCGTCGATGGCGCGGGAGAGAGCGAAGATGTCCTCGCGGTCGAAGGGCGTGACGAAGCTGCGGTTAAGCTCGTCAATCAGAATGCGGCGGACCTCGTCCGCCTCCTTCTCGATACGCTGCAGCCGCTTGGCGCTGTCGCTGTCGCTGCGGTTGTTGACGTACTCCTCCAGCGCCTCCATACCGTGCAGCGTCAGCGCCGCCTGGTCGGCCAGGAGCTTGACGAATTTATTGGGGCTGCGTCGAAACAGGCCCAACAGGCCCATGTCTCACCTCAAAACCGGGCAGGCGCCGGCGCGATGAATGACGCGGCGGGACGCCTACCCCTTTTCTGTATGATTATGTCGAGATTAAATCGGCAATCCTGGCGGCGGCCTCATGGGCACCGTCGCCGAGATAGACGCCCTGCACCTTGCCCCGCCAGTCCGCGTCGGTCTGGAAGATGCGACCGCCAAAGCCGAAAATGGGGCGCGGCTCCGACAGGCGCGCTACCTGCTCGGCGGCGCGCTGGGCCTGGAGGGCGCTCTCCGTCGTCGACGCCGACACGCACACCAGGGCGGGTTGAAGACGGCCCACCGTCTGGAGCAACTCGTCCTCCGGCACGTTCGGCCCCAGATAAACGACGTTGTAGCCGCGCCGCCGCAGGAACAGGGCGACGGTCAGCAGGCCAATCTCGTGCAACTCGCCGCGGGCGCAGGCGCACAGGATCGTCGGCGCGCGGCCGTTGTGGAGCGCCTGGTTGAAGAGACTGCCGACCTTCTGGCGCAGGTGGGCGCTGGCGAAGTGCTCCTGGGCGATGGACACTTCGCCCCGATGCCAGCCCTCGCCAATCTCAACCAGCGTCGGCTGGACCAGCGAGAGGACGACCGTCTCGAGGGGATAGAGGGCCAGGGCTTCCGCCACGACATCGTCGGCGCGGCTGGCCTGGAAGTCGAGTAGGGCCGAGACGAGGGCGTCCTGCAAGACCGGCAACGAGCGCAAGCCCTGCTCCGGCAGCGCCGTCTGGCCTGCCCCCAGAGTGACCGATGGCTCGTCCCCCGCCTCAGTTAAGGCCTCCAGGCGCGCGACCGCCTGGCTGATGCTCAGCCCGTCGTCCAGCTGGCTCTTGAGCCAGGTCACGGTGGCGATGTCGCGCTCGGAATAGAGGCGGTAGCCCGTGTCGTTGCGGTTGGGGGTGGGGACCCCATAGCGCCGCTCCCAGACACGCAGCGTCGATGCCGCGACGCCGGTCGCCTGCTCGACGGCTTTAATGTTGTAGAGCGGTATTTGGGAATACCGCGAGAGTGGTTGTTGAGGCAAGCCTGCCCCTCCTGCCTGCGACCTTCCTCCACAGGCGAATATCACAAGGCCGACGCCCGGGCGTCAGCCTTGATTATGCAACCGCTTGACAAAGCATCGGCGCGGAAAAGGTTCCGCGCCGAATTATACACCCATCTATGGAATAGGGGCTAGTGAACAGGGGCGAGCGGTCAGGGGTTGGGAATTGGGTAGACCAAGTTCGACTCTGTTCCCTGGCCCCTAACCCCCGATTTGATGCATGCGGCGATCCTCAGTGTAGACGCCGCGCTTGAGGGCGTGGCCCGTCGGCTTGAGGGCCACGGCGCGCGCCAGCACCTCTTCGACCTGCCGCTGGCCGCCGCCGCCACGCAGAATGGCCTTGACATCCACCTCGTCGTCGTGGAGCAGGCACAGGTGGAACTTGCCGTCGGCGGTCAGGCGCATGCGGTTGCATGTCCCGCAGTAGGGTTCGCTGACCGGGCTGATGAAGCCGATCGTGCCGGGCGCACCCGCCAGGCGGTAGTTGCGCGACTCGTCGGAGGGGTCGCGGTTGGGGATGGGCGTTAGCTCGCCCAGCGCCGCCTCGACACGCGCCTTTGTCTCCTGACTCGAGACGTAGCGGTCGATGGATAGCTGGGCCTCGGCCCCGGCGCCCAGCGGCATTAACTCGATGAAGCGGATGCCCCAGGGGCGCTCCAGGCTCAGCCGAGCGATGTCCACTACGTCCTCTTCGTTGTAGCCCCGCGTGACCACACAGTTAATCTTGATGGGAGCCAGCCCGGCCGCCACGGCTGCCTCCAACCCGGCCCACAGCTTCTCCAGCTTGCCCCAGCGCATGATGACGGGCAGCCGCTCGGCGTTCAGGGTGTCGATGTGGACGTTGACCCGCCGCAGTCCCGCTGCCTTCAGGTCGCGCGCCAGTTCCGTGAGGCGAATGCCATTGGTCGTCATCGACAGGTCTTCGACGCCGGGGATGCTGGCGATGCGCCGCACGATGTCGACCAGGTCGGGACGCAGCGTCGGCTCGCCGCCTGTCAGGCGGAACTTGTGGAAGCCCGACGCCACAGCCGCCCGCGCGATGACCTCGATCTCCTGCGCTGTCAGCAGGTCGCGGTTGGGCAGGAAGGTCAGCCCGTGCGTCGGCATGCAGTACACGCAGCGCAGGTTGCAGTGGTCGGTCAGCGAGATGCGCAGGTAGTTGATATGCCGGCCAAAGCGGTCGTGCAGGGCGGTGGGGGTGTTCAACTGCTTCTCTTGGAGTGCGATGGGGGCCAGCATCAGTACCTCTCTTGTCACTTGATTTCGTCCAGTACCAGGGCGTCCACTTCTGCGCCCTGGGTAAAATCGCCCTGGCCGTGGGGCAGGACCAGCAGGGCGTTCGCGCCAATCACCGAGGTCAGGCGGCTCGACCCTTGATAGCCGGTCGTCGTCGCCACATACCCGTCCCCCTCGCGGCGGACCGCCGCCCGTTGATACTCGGTGCGGTCGTCGTCGTGGCGGACGGGGTGGGCCAGCTGCACGCGGACCGTCGGCCGCGCCGTGTCCTGGCGGCCCTGCATTCGCAGCAGCGCCGGCCGCGCAAACAGCTCGAAGCTGACCAGCGACGACACCGGGTTGCCGGGCAGCGCGAAGGCCAGCTTGTCGCCGACGGTGGCGAAGGTGAGGGGCTTGCCCGGCTTCATATAGAGACGGCCAAAGTGGACCGTGCCCAGCGTCTCGAGCAGCGGCTTGACGAGATCGAGGTGGCCCATGGACACGCCGCCGCTGCTGATGAACACGTCGGCCTCGGTCAGGCCGCGTTGGACGCGCGGCTCGAGGTCGCCGGCCTCGTCGCGAGCAATGCCCAGGTCGAGGGGGATAGCGCCCGCCTGCCGCACCGCCGCCATGAGGATGGGGCGGTTGCTGTCGCGGATCTGGCCGGGGCCGGGCGTCTCGCCCGGCTCGACCAACTCATCGCCCGTCGACAGCACGGCGACTACGGGCGGCCGCACCACCGCGGCCTCGGCTCGGCCCAGCGCCGCCAGCACGCCGAGTTCGGCCGGCCCGAGTACCTGCCCCCGGCGCAGCACAGTCTCGCCGCGCTGGATGTCCTGGCCAATCGGGCGGATGGCCGCCCCCGCCGCCAGGTCGGTCTGGTGGATGATGACCAGGCCATCGCGCTCCTCGGTGCGCTCGACCATGACGACAGCGTCGGCCCCCTCAGGCACCGGCGCGCCGGTTGTGATGCGCGCCGCCGTGCCGCTCGTCACTCGCCAGTCGCCCATCTGCCCGGCCGTCTGCTCGCCAATGAGGCGGCGCGGCCCGGGGTCGGCAGCGATGACGGCGAAGCCGTCGACGGATGAGGCGCGGAACGGCGGCATGTCCTCCTCAGCGCGGACGTCCGCGGCCAGGACGCGGCCCAGCGCATCCAGTAGCGGCAGCGTGACGACGGGCAGCGGGTGGGCATGCGCCAGCACGATGCTCAGCGCCTCTGCCACGGTAATCATTGGCCATTTCGACTCGGGCACATCCGACTCCTGGGCCGTTATGCTCAAATTGCACAACGGTAGCCTAAAAAAATCAACCCTGCGGGCCGAAGACACTCCGAAAGCGTTGTTCCACAATCTCGTCCAGACCGGCGCTGAAGGCGTGGTAGCGGGCCAGCAGGTCGTGGGCGGCGGGAGTAAGTTGCGCGCCGCCCCCCCCAGAACCACCCACCGTCGTCTCGACGAGGGGTACGCCCAGCCGCTCCTCGCACTCACGCAGCTTGGCCCAGGCCTGACGGTAGCCGATGTTCATGCGCTCGGCGGCAGCGGTAATCGACCCCGTCTCGGCGACGGCCTCTAGCAGGGCGACGCGCCACGCGCTCAGCGCGACCGCGCCGTCAACTTCAAGCCACAGATTAAACCTCGGCTCCACAAGATCTCCATTATGACTATTATACTCAGTCAATGAGTACGGCGCAAGCCTCATGCGTTGAGACCTGTTCACGGCGGGAGGAGCTTTGTCGTCCATCTTGACACGGCCACCTGAGTGGGAAGAGTGGGAAGGGTGGGAAGGCACACTGCACGCAGAGTCTTGTCGCTTGTCTTGACACCCCTCGGCAGGCGGCGTAGAATGGCGAACAGGCCACCACCTTCGTGACCATAGACCAGGTTTGGGACCACCCATCACATGCGTTTGATTCTGGGGCACATTGTGCTCGTCCTCATCCTATTAGCCGTCGGCTGCCAGGCGCTCGGGCCGCAGCCCATTCCCGCTCTACCCGACCAGCCGCCGACGCGGCCGGCCGTCCTTCCGCCCGCGCCACCCGGTGGCCCTTCGCCCGCCGCGTCGCCGCGCGCTGCTGCGACCGACGTCGCGCCCGCCACCAACCCAGGCATGGAGCAGCGCCGCGCCGAGGTGGTCGTCGCCCTGGCGCGAGAGCCACTGAGCCTCGACCCGGGCGATGTGGTAGATCCGGGCGGCCTCATCGTTCTCCGCCAGATCTTCGACACCCTGACGCAGTACAAGGAGGGCAGCGCCGACATCGAGCCGGGTCTGGCGACGAGCTGGCAGGCCAACGCCGACGCCACGGAGTGGACCTTCACGTTGCGGTCGGGCGTTACCTTCCACGATGGGACGGCGCTCGACGCCGAGGCCGTCAAGTTCAACCTCAGCCGCTGGCTGGACCCCGATTTCCGCCCGGGCAACCGAGCCGAGGGCAAGCAGTTCCAGGTGTGGTCCGACGTCTTCGGCGGCTACCGAGGGGCGGGCAGTCTTGTCACTGAGGTGACGGTCGTCGCGCCCGACCAGGTGCGCCTCAAGCTAGGCCGCCCGGCGAGCTACCTGCCCGCGCTGCTCGCCCTCCCGTACTTCGGCCTCAGCAGCCCGGCAGCCGTAACCAAGCTGGGGGCGCGGTACGGGGCGGCGGATGGCGGGGCGGTTGGCACCGGCCCGTTTCGGTTCGTGGACTGGAACGGTGGGCGAGTCCGCCTGGAGCGCAACGCGGGCTATTGGGGCGGCGCCCCGGCCGCGGGGACGCTCGACTTGCAAGCGTTTGGTGAGGTCGAAGCCCAACTGGCGGCCCTCGCCAGCGGCCGCGCCGACCTCGCACCCGACATCCCGTTGGCGAAAGCGGCGGGGTTGGGGGAGGGGGCGCAGGCGGTGGCGCGGCCCTTGCTTGCCGTGGTCTATTTAGGGGTGAATCAACGCTTCCGTCCGTTTGATGATGGGCGGGTGCGGCAGGCGCTCGCGGCGGCGCTGGACCCGGCGGCGCTGGCCCAGGGCGGCTTGCCGGGGGCGGCCCCGGCCGACCAGTTCCTCCCGCCAGGCCTCTGGGGCCGCCTGCCCACGACTGACACGCCGCGTGACGTGAGCCGCGCGCGGGCGCTCTTGAGCGAGGCAGGCTTCAAGGCGGGCCTCAACGAGATCGCGGGGACGGACGGCGTAGCCCGGCCCCTGGAACTGTGGTATAGCAACCCGCCCCAAGGCGTGGCCCTCGCGCCCCTGGCACGCGCCGTCGCCACGCAACTGGCCGAGGCGGGAGTCCAGGTGCGCCTGCGGGAGGATGAGTGGACGAGCTACCTGGCAGAGCGCAAGCAGGGCCGCTTCCCGCTGTACCTGCTGGTCTACCCGATCCCCTCAGCGCGTGTCGAGGCGGTGGGCGACCCGCAGCTTTTTCTGAACGCGCTGTTCGGGCCGCTGACGGTGAGCGAGACGGGCTACGACAACGAGCGGCTGCGCGCCCAACTCCGCCAGGCCGAGGCGACGGCGGACCGGGCGGCGCGTGAGGACCTGTATCGCCAGATCGGCGCGACAGTCCAGGCCGATCGGCCGCGGCTGCCCCTGGTCTACCCGACGGGGGTGGCCGTGACGCGACGCGGCGTCACGGGCTACCAGCCCTCGCCACTGTTCACGGAGAGCCTGGCCCGCGTCAAGACCGAGTCTTGAATCACAGGCCCAATAGAGTAGAATTTATGTATATCGATCTATGATGAGGGATGTTTATGCAGACAGCATCCGAGTCGAGTGAAGTGCGGCGGTGGCGGAACGAGATCGACCGCCTGTTCAACCAGGTGGGCTTCGGCGGGGTGTGGGCTGCGCTCTACGGCCCCAACGTCTTCCGCCCGGCCACCGACGTGTTTGATACTGACGAGGCCCTGTGGGTCAGGGTCGAGATTGCCGGCGTGCGGGAAGAAGACTTCCGCGTCGCGCTGGTGGATGGAACGCTGATTATCGCGGGGGTACGCCGCGACACAACGCCCAAACGCGGCTACCACCAGATGGAGATTAGCTGGGGGCCATTCCAGACCGAAGTCCAGGTCGGCTTCCCGGTCCGCGAGGACGAGATTGAGGCCCACTACGAGGACGGCTTTTTGATCGTCCGTCTCCCCAAGGCCCACCGCCGCCATATCCCTGTTCAGAACCGTGATGCGGAGTGAGGGTGTGACTACTGAAATGGCGCCTTTTTTTAAACGAGGCGAGAATGCCGGCTCGAACGAGCCAGCTGAGTACAAGGAACGCGACCAGACGCCGGTCATTCCGTCGAGATTGCCGAGTCGTCCCTTGCGC
>CAZLBQ010000227.1:0-9641 GCA_964557745.1 uncultured Anaerolineales bacterium | reverse complement strand
CGACTGTTTTCCACGCCGCCATCGCCCAGGCCCCGGCCCAGGAGCAGCTCGCCCTGCTGGAAGCCTCACTCCAGGACGCGTGCCAGGTTGTGGTGGACATCAGCAGCCGCTTCCTGTTCGAGCAGGCCGTGTTCGACGGTCGACAGAAGCGCGAGTTGTCGGTGGATGAACTCAAGGCGCTCATGCTCGATGCCCAGCGCCAGACCTATGGCGACGGTCTCGACCCGGCCTTGCTGCATCCCTACATGTGGGCGGTCAAGGGCCACTACTACAGCACGGGCCGCTCGTTCTACAACTACCCGTACATGTTCGGGCTGCTGTTCGGCCTCGGCCTGTACGCGCGCTACCAGCAAGACCCGGCGGCGTTCCGCGCCCACTACGACGACCTGCTGTCCTCGACGGGCCTGGCCGACGCGGCGACGCTCGCGGCGCGCTTCGGCATCGACATCCGCTCGACCGACTTCTGGCGCGGCAGCCTGGACATTGTCCGCCGCGACATCGACCGCTTTGAGCAGTTGGTGGGAGCGTAGTGGACTTCTTGGCGCTAAAGCTCATCCTGACCCCCACCCTCATTGGTTCCGCCAGCCTGGTCGGGCGGCGCTGGGGACCGACGGTGAGCGGCTGGCTGGTGGCGATCCCTTTCACCTCGGCGCCCATCGTCTTCTTCCTGGCGCTCAACCAGGGGGTGGCTTTCGCGGCCGCGACCGTCGGCGGCACATTGGCGGGCGCCATCTCGCAGGCCGCCTTCTGCCTGGCCTACGCCTGGGTTGCCCTGCGCTATCCCTGGCCTCCGTCGGTCGTGGCGGGCAGTCTCGGCTTCGTGGCCTCGACGGTCGTCCTCCAGCAGTTGACCCTGCCGGCCGCGCCCCTCTTCCTCGCCGTGGCTCTCGCCCTGGGCGTCGCGTACCGCCTCATGCCGCCCCAGGCGCGCACGGCGGCTTCGTCCGCGAGGAGCGCACCGCGCTGGGACATTCCGGCCCGCATGACGGTCGCCACGACGTTCGTCCTGTTGCTCACCGGCCTCGCGCCGACGATTGGCCCGCGTCTGACAGGGTTACTGGCGCCGTTCCCGCTCTATGCGACCATCCTGGCGGTCTTTGCGCACCGACTTCAGGGCGCCGGCTCGGCCGTCAAGGTCTTGCGGGGTCTGATTCTCGGCCTGTTCGCGTTCGCCGGCTTTTTCTTCGTCCTGGCGATGCTGATTGAGCGGGTGAGCCTGGGCTGGGCTTTCGCCGCGGCCCTGGGGGTCGCGCTGATGTTCCAGGCTGGCGCCTTGTCCATCCTGCGTCGGACAGTGTTCGGCGATGCGCCGCAACGGTAAACCGGTTCCGCCCCGCCCAGGTCACTCTTTTGGCGGCAACGACGGCCCCGTCTATAATTGCGGGGCCTCGACGTTGCGGGCGTGCGTGTGATGCTCCTTCTGGCGCTGCTCCTCCTGGCCGCCGGTGCGGCGCTGCTCCTGCTCGGCTGGCGCGGGCGGCGGGCGAGCGGCCTACCGAGCGGCCGGGTCGTCTACAGTGACACCGGCAGCTGGCGGCGCGTCGAGCAATCGCTCCTCTCGCGCCGCTACGGGCTGGTCGGCAAACCCGACTACATCGTCGAGGAGGGAGACGGTTGGACGCCGGTCGAGGTGAAACCGACGCGGCGCGCCGAGACGCCCTACCTGTCCGACGTGCTGCAACTGGCCGCCTACTGCCTGCTCATTGAGGATGTGTGGGGCAAGGCCCCGCGGCGCGGGCTGCTGCGCTACGCCGAGCGGACCTTCGCCGTCGACTACACACCGGACCTGCGCCAGGTACTCATGGACACCCTGGCCGAGACGCGGGACCGGCTCAACGCCGCCGACGTCGCCCGCGACCACGACGAGCCGGGCCGCTGCGCCGCGTGCGGTGTCCGCGCCGCCTGCGACGAACGGCTCGCTTGAGGAGCGGGGGAGCGGGGGAGCGGGGGAGCAGAGGGGCGGGGGAGCGGGGGGGCAGGGGAGCAAGGGGGGGCCGGGATGACGGAGCGCAAGCCGATTCGGCATCACTGGGAGTTGGAGGTCTATCAACTGAGCTTTGAAGCGGCGATGCGCATCTTCGAGGTGACCCGGGAGTTTCCGAGAGAGGAGCGCTACTCCCTGACGGACCAGATTCGCCGCTCGTCGCGCTCGGTTTGCGCGAACATGGCCGAGGTCTGGCGGAAGCGCCGTTATGAAGGCGCTTCTGTGCACAAGTTCAGCGATGCTGAAGCCGAAGCCGCCGAAACCCAGACTTGGCTGGAATTCGCCGTGAAGTGCGGCTATCTGAACACGGACACCAGCCGAGAACTCTATCGCACGTATGATGCTATTCTGGGCAAGATAGTCAACATGATCAACCATCCTTCGCCCTGGCTGATGCAGGGAACGCGGGGAGAGGAACGAGCAGAGTGAATCTTCCCCTGCTCCCCTGCTGGTTCAGATGGTGGGTCGTCACCGAGATGCGTAGGCCATGCCGCTCCTGATCGACGGTCACAACCTCATCGGCCAGATGAGGGACATCAGCCTCGCGGACCCGCAGGATGAGGTCAAACTCCTCCTGCGCCTGCAGAGCTACTACCGCCTGACGCGCGACCCTATCACCGTCGTCTTCGACCCGGGCGATGTGCGGGGCGTCGGGCGGCCGGCCACCGCGCCGGGGGTCACCGTCATCTACGCCCCGCACGGCGAGGACGCCGATGCCGTCCTCATCCGTCGCATCGAGCGCGAGCGCGCCCCGCGCCAGTTGACCGTCGTCTCCTCCGACCGCCGCGTCACAGGCGTGGCCCAGGTCTGCGGCGCGACAGTCGTCAAGGCGCAGGATTTCGCCCGTCAGTTGGACGAGAAGCTCAACCCGCCGAGCAAGTCGGCCCAGCCGGACACCAAACCAACCACCAGCCAGGACGACATCGACTACTGGCTGGGCGTCTTCAAAGAACCACTACCGAAACGGAAGAGGAAGGGTTGAAAGTTGAAAGTTGCAGGTTACAGGTTGCCAGGAGACCCGTCTGACTTGTCACTTGAAACTTGTCACTTGCAACCTGCAACCTGCAACTTTCAACTCCCCCGGAGGGAGCATGCGTTTTCAAAGCCCGCGCGGCATGGTCGATATTCTACCCGAGGACCAGCCGTACTGGCGGCACGTGACCAAGGCAAGCGAGAAGCTGGCGCGTAGCTTCGGCTACGAGCGGCTAGACCCGGTGCTCATCGAGGACACAGGCCTCTTCCTGCGCAGCATCGGCGAGGGGACAGACATCCACGACAAGGAGATGTACGTCGTCGGCGTGCTGGGCAAAGCCGAGGAAAAGATGGGCGACCTGGCGCTGCGGCCGGAGTTCACAGCAGGCGTGATGCGCGCCTACCTGGAACACGGCCTGAGCAGCCGTCCCACGCCCCTGCGCCTCTACTCGCTGGGCCACGTCTTCCGCCACGAAGCGCCGCAGTTGGGCCGCTACCGCCAGATCAGCCAGTTCAACTGCGAGGCCATCGGCTCGTTGGACCCGGCGCTCGACCTGGAGATCATGCTCATCGCCTGGCGGTTCTTCGAGGACAACGGCATGAAGGACCTGGCCTTCCAGGTCAACAGCACCGGCTGCCCGCAGTGCCGACCGCGCTATGTTGAGGCTCTGCGCGCCTACTTCGCGCCCCACGCTCCCAAGCTCAACCTCGACGACCGGCGGCGGCTGGAGGTCAACCCGCTGCGCGTCCTCGACAGCAAGGCCGAGGACACCCAGGCGCTACTGGCCGACGCGCCCCAAATGGGCGACTATCTGTGCGAGGAGTGCGCGGCCCACTTCGCCGCCCTCAAGGGGTATCTCGACGCGCTGGGCCGCCCATACTCCATCAACCCGCGCCTGGTGCGCGGCCTGGACTACTACACCAAGACCGTCTTCGAGGTGTGGGGCAAGGAAGGACTGGGCGCGCAGAACGCGCTGTGCGGCGGCGGGCGCTACGACGGCCTGATCGAGTTGCTCGGCGGGCCACCCACCCCCTCCGTTGGATTTGCGGCGGGTATCGACCGCCTGGTGCTGAGCATGAAGGCGCTCGACGTCCCCGTCGAGCCGCTGCCTGGGCCGCAGGTGCTGGTCGCTTACCTGGGCGCCGACGCCAAGCTGTCCGCCCTCCAGCTGCTCAACGACCTGCGCGAGGCCGGGCTGCGGGCGACGGCGACATTTGGCGACCGGGGTCTCAAGGCTCAGTTCCGCTTCGCCGACCGCGCGGGCGTCCCGTACACCCTCGTCCTGGGCAGCGATGAAGTGGCGCAGGGCGTGGTCAGCGCGCGCGACATGGCTGCCAGCAGCCAGACGCAGGTCCCCCGCGCTGACATCGTCGCCTGGCTGGCCGAGCGCCTCACGGGTTGAAAGTGACAGGTTGAAGGTTGAAGGTTGTCGGCGCCACTTCTATACTTGGAAGGTAGGCTTGGCTAGACGAGTGTTGGCTGCTTCCTCAGACCTGACAGGTTTTCAGAAACCTGTCAGGTCTACCCGTCTATCGCAAGCCGCTGTCGTCGTCCTCTTCCTCCTCCTGGCCGCGCTGTTCCTGTGGCGGTTGTGGGCGCTGAACCCGGCCGACCGCCACGTGTTCACCAACGGCGACTTTGTCGAGCAGTTCTATCCCCTGCGCCGCTTTGCCGCGGATGAATTGAAAGCCGGGCGGCTGCCGCTCTGGAACCCCCACATCTACGCTGGGACAGCGGCGCTGGCCGACCCCCAGTGGGCGACGCTCTACCCGCTCGCCTGGCCGACCGCCTTCCTGCCCCCCTGGCCGCCCCTGCCCTTCGCGGCGCTTGAACTCGAGGCGGGCGTCCACCTGGCCCTGGCGGGCGTCTTCACGGTTCTCTTCGCCCGCCGCCACTTGCCCCCGCTCGCGGCGCTCCTGGCCGGGCTGGTGTTCGCCTTTGGCGGCTACCTGACGAGCTACCCGCCGCTGCAACTGGCGGTGCTGGAGACGGCGGTCTGGCTGCCGCTGGTCCTGTGGGGCGCGGAGCGGCTGGCGGAAAAACGACCGCCGACCGCTGATGGCGGCTGGCGGTCGTCAGCGGTCGGCGGTCGGTGGTCGGCGGTCGGCGCAGCCGCCCTCCCTCTCGCCCTGGCCTTCCTGGCCGGGCATCCGCAGACCTTTGTCCTAATCGCGTATACCGGGGTCGCTTACTACGTCTACTGCGCATGGGGACGCTGGCCCTGGCGCGAGACCGTCCTGCGCCTGGTTCTGTGGGGAGTGGTGACGCTGGGGCTGACGGTGGCCCAGTGGCTGCCGACCGTCGAGTTTGCCCGCGTCGGGCCGCGCCTCGTCCTGCCCTACGAGGAGGCCGCCGTCGGCTTCACCTGGCCCGACGTCCTGCACGTCATCCTGCCGGGCGCGTGGGGGCCGTGGTCGCCGCTGTACGTCGGCGGCGCGACGCTGCTACTCGTCCTCCTGGGCCTGCGCCGCCCGCCGCGCTTCTGGACGGTGTTGGCCGTCGTGGGACTGCTGTTGTCGTTAGGGGAGCAGGGGGGGCTATACTGGCTGGCCTATCACGCCGCGCCGGGCTTCAGCCTGTTCCGCCACCAGGAGCGCGCGGCCATCCTGTGGAGCTTTGCCCTGGCGATGCTGGCAGGGTATGGGGTGGCGCGCCTGCTCGACGATAGACCATGGACGGCAGACGATGCCGTAGCAGAACCTGTCCGTCGTCCGTCGTCCATCGTCTATCGTCTATCGTCGGGAACCGCCTGGCTGGGCGCGCTGCCACTGGCGCTGGCCCTGGTCGGTGTGGCCCTCACCCTGCTCTGGGCGCGTCAGGGCCAGCCGGCGGGCGGGCGGCTCGCGCTGTGGTCGTCGCTGACAATGTACGCGGCGGCCATGACGGGGCTGGGGGCGCTGCTCATGGCCCGCGTCCGGCGGCCCGTGTGGGCGGCGGGGCTGGTCCTCCTCGTCGGGTTGGACCTATTCTCCACCGGTGGACGGGGCCTGACGCAAGCGCCGCCGCCCGCCGGCTACTTCGCGCCCAACCCCATTGTGTGGGCCATCCAGGCCGACACTGACGGGCTGTATCGGATAAGCAGCGAGGGCCTTCTCCCACCAGGCGGCGGCAACGGGGCCGTGATCTGGAGCCTGGACGACGTCGTGGGCAATAGCCCCCTCCACCTGGCGGCGTATGATCGCTTCGTCGCCAATGCGCCAGAACTCGTCTGGTGGCGGCTGCTCGGCGTGCGTTACGTCGTGACGCGCCGCGACCTGACCCACGGCGCGCTGGCCGAGGTTGAGCGCGTGGGTGAGAACAGGCTGTATCGTGTGGCGGGCAGCTTGCCCCGCGCCTGGCTCGCGCCGGGGGCGCGCGTTGTTTCGGACGAGGCGGCCGTGCTGGCGGCGCTGCGCGAACCGGCCTTCGACCCCCTCGCCGCCGTTGTCAGCGCCGACCCTGGCCTAGCGGCGCTCGGCTTCCCGGCGACGGCTGCGCCACTCGCAGACGCCCAGGTGGAGATCGCTCGCCCCGACCCAGCGCATTATACTCTCACGGTCGAGACGCCAGCCCCGGCCCTGCTGGTCCTCTCGGAGGCGTCCGCGCCCGGCTGGCAGGCGATGGTCAACGGGCAGACGGCGCCTGTCTTTGCCGTGGACGGCCTGCTGCAAGCCGTTCCGGTCCCTGGTGGGCACTCCGTCGTCGAGTGGCGTTATCAACCCTGGACGGTGCGCATCGGGCTGGTGGTCAGCGCCCTGACTGTCATCGCGCTAACTGCGCTCTGGCGCTACGGTCCCAAGCGCACGCGCAGTTGATACGTCGCGCCGCAGCCGTAGGCCGACGTCTCGAACTCGCGCACCAGTAGATAGACGCGGATGTTTCTGGGCGCAGTCCACGTGATGCGAGCCGCGCCTGACGTACCATCGTACGTCGCCTTCGCCAGTTCCGTACCCTCCCCATCGTACAGGTACAGCTCGGTAATCACATACTCGGCGACTTGCCCGGTCTCCATCGTGTAGGTCTGCCCGCCGACGGCGTCGAAGACGGTCCAGTCGCGGTCGTGGGTGGTATGGAAGGTGCGCGACTGCCAGTCATCGCTTGGTGTGATAGGTTTGGCGGTGAAGACCGAGTTATCAGGCTCGTACTCGTCACCGCAGGCCGGGGTGGACATGGGCGGATAGGGGTAAACGACCGGTGTCTCGGTCACGGGCAGCGCGAGGGTGGCCGTCGGCGTGGCAGTCGCCGTCCCTGTCGCCGTTGCGTCGGGGTTAGCGGTGGCCGTGGGTGTCGCAGTGACGCTCGCGCTGAGGGTGGCGGTTGTGGTCGGTGTGGCGGTGTCCGCCCCGGAAGTGGTGGCCGTGGCAGTCGGTGTCGCCGTCACGCTCGCCTCGGAGGCTGGCGTGAGGGTCGGGCTGGTCGTGAGGGACGGTGACGGCGATGACGTGGGTGAGGCCGTCCCCGTGGGCGAGGGCGTCACCGTCACGGTGGGCGTGGCGGTACGGGTCGGCGTGGCCGTCAGCGAAGGGGACGCAGTGCGCGTGGGCGTGGGCGTCGTCGTCTGCGTGCGGGTCATAGTAGGCGAGGGGCTGGCCGTCGCGGTGGGGGTGGGCGTCCCAGTGGGGGAAAGTAGGTCGCCGGTGTCCTGCTTGACGACGAGGGGGAGGTAGACGTGGCGGTCGAGTATCTGGGCAGGGCCGAGGGCGCCGTCGCTGGCTTGAGCGGCAAGCGCTCGTCGGGCACGGGCAGCCTGGGGCATGGCCCACACCAGCGCCAGGGCCAGGACGGCCAACCCGACGGCCAGGGTCACACGAAGCGGAGTACGCCGCAGCATGCAGGCTCCTATCTAAAGCGCGGCGGCGCAGTCAGCCCTGGGGCTGACGCCGAGCGCGGGGTGTCTATATCTATGTATAACGCGCCGGGGCGGCCTCCGTCACGGGCAGCCGGAAAGCAGAAGGCGGAAGACGCAAGGCAGCAGGTGGGTAGCCGCCAGTGCGGTTCGTCCTTAGTCTACTGCCCACGGCTTTCTGCCTGCTGCCTTCCCAAAAGAGGCTCCCGGCATGGCCAAGGGGACGCCACGCCGGGAGCGGCCCGCGCTGCGGGCTGGGGCGGCGGTTGGGTGGGAGCAACCGCCGCACGAGCAGGGGGACTCTGCTCACTGTGTATAGACGCCTGCCGCTCGCTTTGGATACGATGTCCCCGAAAAACGTCAGACCGTCGTCAGTTCTGAACCTCGATGCTAATCTGGTACGACGCATCGCACGCGCCAAAGCCAGGGTTGTAGTCGCCGACGCGGGCATAGTACGTGCCCGACACAGCCGGTACGTAGTCGATGCGCGAGGCCGGCGGGCTGGCCGGGTCGTCGTCGTTGACCGCGTCGCGGATACCGTCAGACGTGTACACACTCAACAGCGTATCCACGCTCGCGGCCAGGTTCAGGGTGCGAATGATGTAAGTCTTGCCGGCCTCGGCCTGGAAACTCACCCAGTCCTCGTCGAGGGCGGTGTGGATGGTGTGGGTCTGCGGCACGCCGTCGACGGTGATGGGATGCGCCTGGGCGCGGCTGTTGTCAGGCTCATAGGCGTCCGCGCAGCCGGCCGCCGCCGTGGCGGTGGGTGTCGGCGCGCCTGGGGTCTCGGTCGGCGCCTTGGTCGGTGTTGCGGTCGGCGTCGGCTCGGGCTGGATGCCGATGGCCGTGTGGCTGATATGCGGCAGATAGAGCTTGAACGCCTGCGGCCGCG
Source organism: uncultured Anaerolineales bacterium (assembly GCA_964557745.1). Taxonomy (GTDB): domain Bacteria; phylum Chloroflexota; class Anaerolineae; order Epilineales; family JAHCIE01; genus JAHCIE01. The sequence goes on along the minus strand of CAZLBQ010000227.1, from coordinate 967 downwards.
GCGTGGGGGACAGTGTCAGGGTCGGGCTGGGGCCAGGCGTCACCGTGAACGTCGCCGTGGGCGACGGGCCGGCGGTCGCCGTGAACGTCGGCGTCGGGCTGACATTAGCGGTCGCCGTGGCCGTGGTTGTCGGGGTCAGGCTGGGCAGCGTCGGGGTGGTGGGCGACGGCGTCGGGCTCATGACAGCGGTGACGCGCGTCGTGAGCAGCCGGTAGTACTGGTTCGGGTTATAGTCCAGGCTGCGGGTCAGGATCATGATGTAGTAGTCGGCTCCATCGGGCGCGACATCCTGGACGTGATAGTTGATAACCTTGTCGCCTGGCGTGAAGTCCTCGGCGGCCGCGACTTCAATCGCCCGGTCGTTGTAGAGGTAGATGGCGTACACCGGGGGCTGACCGCTGAGGCGGATCGTGATCTGGTCGCCATCGCGGACGGCGATGCGGAACACGTCCAGGTCCTCGGTCGGGCAGATCGTCCCATTGAGGGTGTCACCATAGTTGAGGGCGCGCGCCTGGGCGAAGCCGTTGTTCGGCTCCCACTCATCAGGCGGGCAACCGGGAACGGGCGTCGGCGTGTTGGGACGTGGCGTGCTTGTTCCACCACCCGTGGTCGAAGTGGCGGTTGCCGTCGTCGTGGCCAGCGGTGTGGGGCTGCCGGTCGCGGCGGCCTGAGTCAGGGTGGCCGTCGGTGTCAGCGTCACAGTGGGCGAGGGCGTGGCTGTCGAGGTCGCGGTGACGGTGGCCGTCGGCGTGGCTGTCGCCGTCGGCGTGACGGTCGGCGTGGCGGTGCGGGTGACCGTCACGCTACCCTGTGGCGTCAGCGTTACCCCGGAAGGAATGGTTGGCGTCGGCGTCAGGGTGGCTTGGTTCGTGGCCGTCGCCGTCCGAGTGGGCGTCCACGTCGAGGTAGCGGTGAAGGTGGCGGTCCGCGTCGTCGTCGCTGTGGCCGACGGCGTCCAGGTAGGCGT
>CAZLBQ010000226.1:0-9646 GCA_964557745.1 uncultured Anaerolineales bacterium | reverse complement strand
TTTCTCGCCTTGCGGCAAGTACTGCAGGGCCTTCTTGTTGGCTACCATGCTGTACCTCGCCTGGGCCCAAAAGCTGTAGTACTACTTTTCCTTCGTCCCCATCTTAACCAGTTCGACAAAGGTCGAGGGGAACTTGCGGTCCTGGAGCTTGGTCATCAGCGGCGTCACCTCGTCCAGAACGCCGTCTTTGATGAACACCGGGAAGTCGCCGTGCAGACCACCAATCAGGCCGATCTGCATCTTGCCCGCCTTGGCCTGGGCCTCGGCGATATCGACGAAGGGACCGGGGTCCTGAGGCGCGTAGTCCACCTTACCGGGGAAATCCTTGAGGATGATGTTCTGCATCTTCTCGCGCTCCGCGACGGGCGTGAACTGCGAGGAGTGGAACAACAGCGGGCCGCTCTGCGCGGCCGGCGCGGCCGGTTTCGCCGCCTCGGTCGGCTTGGCAGCCGGGGCTTGCGCGGCGGGCGCCTGGGCGGCTGTCGTCGGCGCAGCCGCCGGGGCGGAGGGCGCACTCCCCGTCGGCGCCCCGCCGCCACAGGCGACGGCGACCAGGACTAACGCGAGCAGGACGAGGGTCACAGCCGAGAGTCGAGTCACAGTTGGGCGCATAGTCTCTCCTCCTTGAGACGACAGTGCACGGCGCGGGGAACAGACCCCGCGTGTGATGGGGTGAAGAGGGTGGGGCGAACGCCAAGCACACGCTCAGGACGAGCGCAGCGGCGCACACGTGTGCAAGGCTATGATACCATAGGGGCCGAAAAACGCGCAAGTGGGAGCAATGAGACAGCATGAACAGAATTGACAGAATAAGGACCAAATTCTGTTCATGCTGTTCATGCTGTTCATGCTGTCCTATGGCCTGGTAGTAGGGATGAGAGCGGCGGCGCGGCGCAGGCAGGTGAGCGCCTGGGGGAGGGCGATGGCCGCATCGGCGGGCGGGGTGGCTTCAATCGCCAGGACGCCGTCGAAGCCGCTGTCGCGCAGGGCCGTCAGGCCAGCCGCGAAATCGACGTGGCCGCGGCCCGGCACTTCGCGGTTCGAGTCCGACAGGTGGATGTGGCCGATGAGGGACGCGTAGCGGCGCAGGGTGGCCGGGATGTCGGCCTCTTCGATGTTCATATGGTAGAAGTCGGGCACGATGCGGACGTGAGCACTCCCTAACGTGTCGATGATCGCCGCCGCCTCGGCGACGGTATTGACCACGCGGTCCACGTAGCGATTGAGCGGTTCCAGGAACACCAACGTTCCCACCTGCGCCGCCGTCTCCGCCACCTGCGCCAGGCCGTCGACCAGGATGGCCTGCTCTTCCGCCAATGAGTAGAGGTAGCGGCCGGGCGGCAAGGGAGCGCGGGCGCTGATGCCGTAGGCAGCCGGGACGACGAGGCCCGCCGCCCCCACCTGCGCGCCCGCCGCCAGAATGCGCTGCATCTCCCCAATCGCCAGCGCCCGGCTGCGGGGGTTGGGGTCCACCAGCCAGCCGTGGTAGCCGCCACACGTCGAGGTCACGGCAATGCCCGCTGCCGAGGCCGCCGTGCGCAGCTCGTCCGCCCGCTCGACGACGTCCGTACCGCTGACCTCGATGCCATCGTAGCCCCACTCGGCCAGCCGCGCGCACTTCTCGTACAAGTCGCGGCCGGGCACGAGGCCCGCCTGAGCGGCAAAGCGCCACATCGAAACCCTCCCTCTCAAGCCCGCATGTCCAGCGCGATCTGCAACACATCCGCCGGCTGCTCATCGAGGCGGCGGAACGCCTCGGCTGCCTGGGCCAGGGGATAGATGTCGGTGATGAGCGGCCGTAGGTTAAGCACGCCCTCGACCTGCAAGCGCATAATCGTGTCGATGAGCCGCCGCCGGTCCCAGCGGTGAGCCAGCTCCGGGGCGACACCACCGATCTGCGACGAGACGACGGTGACACGGTTATGGTGAAACTCCTCGCCCAGGTACAAGCCCCGCGCCTCGCCCTGGAAGAAGCCCAACGCGACGACGCGCGAGGCGTAGGCCGTAGCGCGAATGGCATCGTGGAGGGCAGACGTCGCGCCCGACACTTCAATAGCGACGTCGGCGCCCCGGTTCGCCGTCAGCGCCTTGATGCGCTCGGCCGCATTCTCCGCACGCGGGTTGATGGCCTCGTCCAGCGCGCCCAGGTCACGGGCCAGCGTCAGCCGCCGCTCGAACAGGTCCACGCCTATCACCCGCGCGCCCGACCGCTTCGCCAGTTGGGCCACAATTTGCCCTGGCACGCCCAGGCCAAAGACGGCGACCGTCTCGCCGATGCGAATCGCCGCGTCCAGGATGCCGTTGAGGGCAATGGGACCAATATGGGAGAAGATGCCCAGGATGGGGTCCAGGCCCGGCGGCAGGCGGCGCTGGGCCGCCCACTCTTCGGCCGCTACATACGTTGTGCGGTGGCCCCACGTGCCGTAGACGATGTCGCCCACACTCACCTGCGTGACATCCGCGCCGACTTCGACCACCTCCCCACACTCCTCGTAGCCCCAGCCGCGCAGCGGGTAGGGCTGGCTGGGCGTGTCGGCGGCGACGAAGAGGCGGCGCGCCGCGTCCCACTGCTTGTGGACGTAGGGATTGCTGCCCCGATACGCCGTGAGTTCCGTGCCGGCGCTGATGCCGGAATAGAGCGTGCGCATCCGGACCTCATGCGGCCCGAGCGCCGCCTCCGCATACTCCTCGAAGCCCACCGTTTTAGGCTGCGTGAAAACAACCATCTGGCCCACGGTCCCTCGCTCCTCCCCTCGTCCTGGACGAGCACCCTCCCTGCGTTTCCTATGCGCCGCCAATTATAGCACCATTCCACCAGGCTGGTCGGTGATCGCCGCCGAGTTGCAAGGGCACGGCTGGCCGCCCGTACAACAAGGCTTGCCTCCCCCTTATGCTTGAGCGAGATGCCTTTCAACACGCTCGCCCACATCTTGGGCAGACTCGGTCGCAGCGACGGAGTCATTGAACCCCTTGGTGATGAGGCGAATGGCGAGCGACAGCTCCCAGGCGAAGATCGGGACCACGAGGATCGCCGCCCACGGCGGGATTTGCTCGGAGAGGCCGAACATCCAGGCGGTATTGTAGGCGAAAACCAGGGGGCCTCCGACCAGCCCCAACACAGGGATGAACCGAGGGACGAGGCGGGACCGGTACATCAGGTACGCCATGAGCACCGTGTTCGTGCCGCAAACAAGGCCGGGTCCGAGCAGCCGCGTCCACTTGTGGAACGCCACGAGGGCGTGGCCGACGGTGAGAAGAGTCGTCGTGTCCGCGCCAGCCGCCCCCGTCACGTCCTGTTGCAGCGTCACGACAGCGAGCAGGGGAATAACGCCGACCGCGATGATGCTGGCTTCGAGCGTGCGCAGGCCCACGTAGCCGAGCGCGACGCCTTCATTCTGCCGCTTGACGACGGGAAACAGCGCGACGGCGGTGCCGACGATGCCGAGGGCGCAGATCACTTCCAGGAACGCCCCCACCAGCACGGGCGTCGGGGAGTCGGGGCCGAGGATGTAGTCGGCGCGGTCGAGCATCGGGGCGTACAGGAATGGCGCAGGGACCGAGGTCACGTGGGTGATGAGGTAGCACACGCCCGCCGCAATGGCGAGCTTTCTCAGGGAGGTCATCGGGTCTCCTTTGGCTGTAGTTCGAACGGCGGTCGTCCTATGGGTCTCTGTCGAGAGAATAGGACAAGCGGCCACGCCGCCGCTTGTCCACTCTAGGCTGTTTCCACCGCCCTTACTCGGTTCCGGTTAGGCGACACTGGGGTTGCCCTGACTAAGGACGGGTTCCGCAGCCTGCGCCCGCCGCTCCAACCAGAGCGCATAGCCCAGCCAGGCCAGAGCGAACGCCACCGGTATCGCCGCGTACCGCTGGATCGCGTGCGGCAGCAGCGCGGCGGCCGGGGTCAGCGTGGCCGCGACGGCGAGCAGGCCGGCCGGCCAGCGCGGCAGGACGCCGGCGCGGAACGTGGCGAGGCCAAACAGCAGGCCGCCCAGCATATAGCAGATTCCCAGTAGCCCATAGATCGCGGGCAGCGCGCCGATGTTCAACTCGCCAGGGTGCTGATTGACGATCCCCAGGAAGCTGTCCACGAACGGTGGCGCCGCGCTCGCCAGCACCGGTAAGACGAAGGCGTCGATGAAAACATAGGCCGTCTGAAGCCACCACGACAGGATGAGCAGGACGAACCCGGCCAGCCCCAGCCACCCCGCCTCTTCGGCTTGCCGGGCATAGAGTCCAGTAATGCCGATGAGGAACAGGAGACACATGACCAGCTTGAAGAAGATGATGATCGCCCAGGCGGTCGTGGTGACGGACGGCAGAAAGTCGGGTGGGTGGATGGGCTGGATGCCCGCGAAGATAATTCCGGCGGCGACAGCGGCCAGACCACTCCAGCGAATGAGAGTCGATGCGGTTGGCTTCATCTTGTTCTCCTTGTTGTTAGGTGTCAGAAAGTTGGACGTCGGGCCCGTTCGCCTGTTCTAGCTCAACCTGCGTGACCGAGACCAACGGCAGGCCCAGGTCGCGGACTTTCCTCAGCAAGCCATATAGCGCGGCCTGGTCGACCACGGGACCATAGATGGTGGTTGTGCCGTCGCCCTCCTGGATCAGGCGCAGGCCGTCGAACCAGGTCGCCCAGTGAGCCTCAAGGTGTCCCTGGACGCGGATGGCGTACCCTCGGCCGGCGTGACGAGTGGTAGAGGCTATGTTGCGCTCATTGTCCTCCTTTCGCCGGTTGCTCATCTGAACCCATCTCCCTGTCGTCCCTGTCGTGCTTGTCGTGGACCATACTATACAGGGAGATGGGGGGAGAGGGCATCACCACATGGGGTGATTAATGTGGTGATTGCCACGCGGAGAGGGTGTGAGGGCGCGAAAAAGCCCCGACGCACGGTTCGACAAACCGGCCGGGGCTGGGGTTAGAGGCGCAGGTTCGCTACAACAAACCCAGGTCCTTAGCCACGCGGACCGCAGCCCGCCGGTTGTTCACCCCGAGCTTGCCGTAAACGTTCTTGATGTGGGTCCGCACGGTATTCAGGGACACCATAAGCTCGCTGGCCATGTCCGGGCCGCTCAGGTCGGTGGCGAGCAGCTGCAGCACGTCACGTTCACGCTCGCTCAGTGGCTCAACCAAAGGGGAAAGCTGCGGGGTCGCCGGTTGCACGTTGGGCATGTCGGCGCCTCGGCCCAGCGCGCCAAGCAGGCTGGCCACGTACTGCCCCAACCCTTCAATCTGCAACCGGCTAACCTGGCGCAGTAAGTCAGCCATGGGCTGGCCCTCGTCCACAAAGATTCGGACGTAGCCCTCCGGCTCAGCCAACCTCAGGGCACGTTCCAGCGCCCCAAGGGCGGCCGAGGTATTCCCTTGCGCCTGGAGGGCAAGCGCCCGCAGCGCCAGGATTTCAATAACGCTGCCCATCCTCTCCCCTGCCTCTGCCGCTCGCAGCAGACGCTCCAACAGGTCCACGGCCTCACGAAGCGCGCCGTCCGCGCCGTCGCTCTTATACCGCGCCACGAGCAGACGAGCCAGGGTGATGTGCTCGAACTCGCGCCCATAGCTGAGGTCATCGTGGGCCGACAGACCCTGCTCCCGCGCCCAGTTGAGGGCTTCACCCAATCTCCCCTGCGTGACCCACACCCGTGCCTTGAGCGCGGGGATAGGACGCACGTTGGGGGAGAAGTCACTCATGTACAGGCGCTCGGCCTCATCGAGCAGTTCAAGCGCGCCGACCGAATCTCCCTGAGCCTCCCGCAGGCGGGCCATGGCCACGCGCCGGCGATACCGGTTTTGCGGGAACTTGGTGTCCTCCCCAAGCTCCTTGCTCCTCAGCAGGTGCTGGGTGGCCGCCTGCAGATCGTTCTGCTCGCGGCAGAGCTCGCTTATTCCCACGTGCATATCCGCTGCGCCCCGCAGGACCGACGCGCCCCGCTCCATCGCCAGCTGCAATCCCCGCTCATACGTGCGCATCGCGTCGCGGAGACGGCCTTGCGCCATCCGGATGGCAGCCAGAGCGATAGCGCCATTGATGGCGTCGGAGATGTTCCCAGCCTGTTGCAGACTCGCCATGCCCTCGGCATACGTCCGGTACGCTACCTCCAAATCCCCGCTCGCCCAGGCTGCAAGCCCCAGGAACCCCGCTGCCCCGCCGCGTGTCAGATGGTCGTTCGCCGGCGCCAGGTCGAGCGCTCGCCGCGCGTACGTCGTCGCCTCGGCCACGTCGCCCCCCGCCAGGGCCAGGCCGGCGCGGGCAATCGCGATGGCGCCGGGCAAACGGCGAAATGCCTCTTCGTCCACAACGACAGGCGCATCCGCCGGGAAGTCGGGCCGCGGCGGCCCGGCTGGCGTAGTGTCCAGCCACCGTTCGGCCTCCCGCAGCCGTTCCTCCACACCCTCGCACTCGCCGCTCGCCAGCAACACGTGGGCGTACGCCACGTCAAGTACGGGCCTGACCTGCAGCGCCTCGTCCGGAAGCGCCTTCAGCCAGCTAAGCAACGTAGCGTCCTGTCGGCTGCGGCCCACGGCTGGCCACGCCCGCTCGATCAGGTCCGCGGCGTGCGGGAAATCCTCGGCGGCGAGCGCGTGCCGAATGGCATCGGCCGCCAAACCATGCCCCTCGTACCACGCGCTGGCGCGTTGGTGCAGCGGCGACACCTGATCGGGCTGCTCTGCCATTAAGTGCGCGAACAGAACTTCGGCAAAGAGGTGATGATAGCGATACCACTGGCGTTGGTCATCCAGCGGCGTCACAAAGAAGTTGCTTCGCTCCAGCGCCTCGAGCTGCGCCTGGCCGCGCTCCTGGCCGGTGACCGCATCGCACAGCGGGCCGCTCAGGCGGTCCAGAATGGACGTTTGGAGCAGGAAGTTGCGCACCCGTTCGGGCTGCCGCTGCAAGACCTCTTCCACCAGATAGTCCACGATGTAGCGGTTGTCGCCAGCGAAAGCCCTCACGAACTGGCTAACGTCCTCCCGTCCTCGCATCGACAGGGCCGCCAGCTGGAGACCGGCAATCCAGCCTTCGGTGCGGTCTTCCAGGGCCGCGATGTCGGCCGCCGCGAGGCCCAGCCCCATGGTGTGGTTGAGAAACTCGGCGGCCTCAGCGGGGGTAAACCGCAAGTCGGCTGCCCGCAACTCGGTCAATTGGCCTCGGGCCCGGTACCGCGCCAGCGGTAACTGTGGGTCCTCGCGCGTCGTGATAATCACGCGCATCTGAGGTGGCAGGTTGTCGAGCAGAAACGCGAGGGCCAGGTCAATCGCCTTGTCGTCAACGACATGATAGTCATCAAGGACGAGGACGAAACGGTCCGGGAGCGTGGCGATCTCATTCAGCAGCGCGCTAAGAATCGCGGCAGCGGGGGGTGGCTGAGGCGACTCGAGCGCGGCCAGCGCCCCTTGCCCGACATTGGCCGCGACCGTCTGGAGAGCAGCGACTAGGTAAGCCAGAAACCGCGCCGGGTCGTTATCCCCTACGTCCAACGACAGCCAGGCGAATTTGTAAGGCTGAAGGGTGACAGCAGCAGGATGAATTGCCTCGCCTGTGTCAGCCTTCTGCCTTCCACCTTTGGCCCTTTGATTGACCCATTCCGTGATGAGCGTGGTCTTACCAAAGCCGGCCGGGGCCGACACGAGCGTCAGCCGACCTGCCAGCCCCGCGTCGAGTCGCGTGGTCAAGCGCGGCCGCGACACGAGACTCGGCGGGGGGTGAGGAAGGAAGAGCTTTGTCACGAGGACCGGGAAAGTCGGGGGAGGGCCGACAGCCTCGGCGGGTGGCGGAGGCGTACGGCTGGGCGCGGTGGGCAAGGGCGGGACCGGGCGGCCGGGGAGGGCAGCCGCAATCGCCTCCAGGCGTTCCAGACTCAGCTCCTCTGACTTGCCGAGGTAAGCTTTGTGGAGTTTACCACTCGCCTGCCGATAGGCCGTCCAGTACCACCCGCCGCGCTGCTTGCGCTCTTTGCGGGCCGTGAACCGGCCGGCGCGCCCCTCAAAAGCGAAGTGGCGATGAGCCTCATCGGCTAGCCAGCCGTACCACTCCGACGACCCGACTGCCATCGTGCCGGAAAGGCCTTCGGCAGTCTGATAGATTAGCCCAGTCTCACGGGCTACCGGAGTTGAATGCGCCACTTCGTCCTCCTGGCCGGCGACGAAACTTACCCAACAGGGTACCACGAGTTGGGTAAGTCTGCAAAGCAGACCGTGACGCTGACAGCTTGGCCTGGCCGTCGCGTCAGGGGAGGCATGGCAGACACCACCCGATCAAACCTGGGACGTCGCGGTCTCCAGCGCCCCGCGAGCCTGTCGGTAGGCCGCCTCGATCTCGGCAATGTGCGCCGCCGCGCCGTCGAGGACACCGGCCTTGGCCTGCGCCTCGAGGTCCTTGCACTGCTGCGAGAGCGTCATAGCGCCGAAGTTGGCGCTGTTGGACTTCAGGCTATGGGCCGCCCGCCGCAGGTCGTCGGCGTTGCCCGCCGCCACGGCAGCCCGCATCGCGTCAATCTGCTGCGGCGAGTCCTCGAAGAAAGCCGTCAGTAGCTCCGCCAGGAAGTCGGCATCTCCGCCCACCGAGTCCAGCAGGCGGGCGAGCGCCTCACGATCAATGACGTCAACAACCAACATGGCCGTCTCTCCTCTCTACGTCGTATGGGTTCCCGCCTAGAATTCGATCCCCTCCAGCACACTCTGCCGCCGCGCCTTGGCAAGCCGCCAGTCAAACAGGCTGTCTTCGTAGCGCGCGCGGAGGCGCAGGGCCGCCCACACCGCGCCGGCCGCCGCCACCGCCGCCGCCAGCAGCGCAGCGAGGCGCATGACCGGATCAGGCAGGGCGGTCTGCGCGGCGATGACGATGAGCAGCTCTAGCAGCAAGCTGCCCAGGATGCAGCCCACGGCGTAGGTGTAGCTCTCGATAAACGCCAGGACGCGGCCCCGTCGCTCGTCGGGAATGAGACCCTCCAGGGCGTGACGCACAGGCTCGTCCCACACGTCATACACCAGCCAGACGATGAAGTAGGCCGTCACGGCGCCCGCGAAGCCGGGCGCAAGCAGCGCGCAGCCCAGCCCGACGAGGAGCACCAGCGGCAGGCCGAGCGGGGCAGTGCGGAGCGGCACCCGAGTCAGGAGCCGGGCGGCCACCAGGGATTGCAGGGCCAGCGTCACGACAATGACGACGATGTTGTAGAGGCCGTACAGCGTCTTGAATTGCGAGCCGCCCTGGCTGCTCAGCTCGTCCATGCTGGACAGGAAGTGGTATTCCAGCGGCATGGCGGCGAGCCAAACCAGACCGATACACACGGCCAGGTAGCGAAACAGGGGCACCTGGCGCGTGACCTCGTAGCCGACGCCCATCGTCTCGCGCAGGCCCACGTCCGCCTGGCTCGCCTGCCGCGCGCGGACGACGCGATGACGGAAGGCAACCCACAGTACGCCCACACCCAGGAGGTAGAGAGCCGCACCGAGGCCCAGCAGCAGCGGCGCGCTCTCGGCCTGCTCCGGCCCCAGGGCCGAGAGGCCGGCGATGAGCAGATAGCCCAGAATCATGCCGCTCGTCTCGCCCGCCGCGAGCATGGGGAAGACCTGCTTCGACTCGACGGTGCTGTAGAGGTCGCTCGCCAAGGCCCAGAAGGCGAGCGGGAAGAGGACGTCCTGCTGCTCGGC
>CAZLBQ010000225.1:0-9650 GCA_964557745.1 uncultured Anaerolineales bacterium | reverse complement strand
ACGGCGACCACGGCCTCCCCAACCTGAGCGCCGTGGCCGTGGTCGACTTCGCCAACGGCGCAACGGGCCAACTCTGGGTCAGCATGGAGTTACCCGGCGCAACCTTCCCACTCAGCCAGTTTCATTCCCAGGTCGTCGGCGAGAAGGGCCTGCTGGACCTTGACGGCTACGCGCACCTGGATGTGGCCGTCGACGGGACGTGGCAGCGGGTGTGGGAGCAGCCGCCCTTCGACCCGATGAACCCCCTCGACCCGGTGCGCCTCGAGTCGTTTACGGGCCAGGTCCAGGCCTTTCTCGACAGCATCCGCGAGGACCGCACGCCCATTGTGCCCGGCGAGGACGGCCGCGCCGCCGTCGAACTGTGCGAGGCATCGCTCCTCTCGGCCCGCACCGGCCAGCCGGTCAACCTGCCCTTGCCGGGCCGTTGAACACCTGGTGCCGGAATGCAGACAGAATGGACAGAATGAACGGAATAATTATGCCAATTCTGTTCATTCTGTCTCTAATGAGGTTCGTATGGCTTTTGATGTACTCATCCAGAACGGGACGGTGGTCGATGGAACAGGGGCAGCGCGCTACGGGGCTGACCTGGGTATCGTGGCCGGCCGCATCGCCGCGATCGGGGCACTCCACGACCGCGACGCCCACCTGACCATCGACGCGGCGGGCAAGATCGTCACGCCGGGCTTCATCGACATCCACCAGCACTCCGACTTCACGCCCCTGGTCAACCGGCCCTGCGAGAGCGCCGTCCGCCAGGGCATCACCACGGCGGTCATTGGCAACTGCGGCCACGGCTGCGCGCCCCTCTACGACCCCGACCTGATCCGCATGGTCGTCGTCGGCTACCAGCCGACATGGGGCGTCCCCCTCGACTGGCACAGCTACGGCGAGTACCTGGAACGCCTCATGACGCCCGGCGTGGCCGTCAACTTCGTGCCCCTCGTCGCCCACGGGCCCATTCGGCTGGCAGTCATGGGCCTCGCGGCGCGCCCGGCCACACGCGACGAGATCGGGGCCATGCAGAAGCTCGTCGCCGAGGCGATGGAGGCCGGCGCGCGGGGCCTGTCAACCGGCCTGGAGTACTCGCCCGGCCAGCACGCGACGACAGACGAGTTGATCGCATTGACGAAGGTCGTCGCTCGCTACGGCGGCATCTACTCCAGCCACATCCGCAATCGCGGCTTCACCTTCATCGACGCCACCGAGGAGGCGCTGCGCATCGGGACCGAGGCGGGGGGCGTCCCCGTGCAACTGTCCCACTTCGCGCCGCGCCCCTATGCCCTCCCCGGGACGGTCGAGCGCTGCCTGGAGCTGGTGTACCAGGGACGGGCCGCCGGGCTGCGCGTGACGATGGACACCTTCCCCGACATCTGGGGGCCAGGCCCCGTCGCGGCCCTCCTCCCGCCCTGGGTCTACGAGGGGCGGCCCGTCGAGGGGCTGCTACGGCTCCAGGACAGCGAGGTCCGCGAGGCCGTCCGCGAAGCGTTTGAGAACCCGACCAACTACCTGCTGCGCGTCGACGGGCTGGCCGGGCTAGTGTTGACCTACGCGCCGCGCAATCCCGACCTGGTCGGCCAGAGCTTCCAGGCCATCGCCCACCTGCGCGGCCAGGCGGCCCACGACGCCATCTGCGACCTGCTGCTGGCCGAGGGCGAGGACTTCTACACCGCTCTGCTGCGCCACATCTACGCCACCGACGCCGACCTGCGCACGCTCATGCGCCAGCCCATCTGCGCCATGGAGAGCGACGGCATCATCGCCGCGCCGTACGGCCCGCTGGCCGACTTTACCATGAACCCGTCGAGCTACGGCTACACCGCTCGGGTGCTGGGTCAGTGCGTGCGCGACGAGGGCTTCTACAGCCTGGAAGACGCCGTGTGGCGCATGACAGGGTTGCCCGCCCAGGCGGCGGGCATCAAGGAGCGCGGCGTCCTGTGCGCAGGCTGGGCGGCAGACATTGTCATCCTGAACGCGGGTACAGTCCGCGACAACACGACCAACGACCACCCCAACCGCTACCCGTCGGGCATCGACTACGTCCTGGTCAACGGCGTGCCCACCCTGACCCCCGACGGTCACACCGGCGCGCTGGCGGGACGGCTACTGTGACAGGCCACGCCATGCCCGCCATCCCCACCCTTGCCGAGACCCTGACGGCGCGCCAGGTCGTCGCCCGTCACCACCCGCGCACGCCACTCTACCCCTCCCCGACCCTCAGCCGCCGCTACGGTTGCGCTGTCCTGGTCAAGTACGAAAACCACGCGCCCATTCGGTCGTTCAAGGCGCGTGGCGCGCTGTACTGTCTCTCCCAGTTGGGGTCAGACGCGCGGGCGCGCGGCGTCGTGGCCGCCTCGACTGGCAACCACGGCCAGGGCATGGCCTACGCCGGTGCGCGCCTCGGCATCCCGGCCACCGTCGTCGCGCCCCTGACGGCCGCCCAGGTCAAGATCACGGCCATGCGCGACTTCGGCGCGGACCTGCGCCTGATTGGGCATGACCTGTCGGAGGCAACAGCGGCCGCCCTCGCCATCGCTCACGACGAGGGCAAGGTCTACCTGGAAGACGGCGAGGACGCCGGGCTGATGGCGGGCGCGGCGACGCTGACGTGGGAGATTCTGGACGAGGCCCAGCCCGACGTGCTCCTCGTCCCCGTCGGCGGCGGCAACCTCATCGCGTCGGCGGCGATTGTGGCGCGGGGCATCAACCCGCGCCTCCAGATCGTCGGCGTCCAGTCCGACGCCGCGCCCTCGGTCTACGCCTCGTGGCATGCCCACGCCCTCACCTACGCCCCGTGCGCCACCTTCGCCGGCGGGCTGGCGACGGACCACCCCGGCGCCCTCGCCTTCGACGTCATCCAGCGCCACGTCGACGACATGCTCCTGGTCAGTGAAGACGAGTTACGGCAGGCGATGGCGATTACCCTGGCGGCGACGGGCAACGTGGCCGAAGGGGCCGGCGCGGCCGCCATCGCCGCGCTGGAACGCTACGGCGCGCGTTGGACCGGCCAGACCGTCGCCATCATCTTGAGTGGGGGCAATGTCGATGTCGCGGATGTGCGCGACGCGCTGAACCGCTTCCTGCCCGACATCATGACCGACCCTTGAGGAGATAGCCATGCCGACGCCCAACCCCATCCTCTGGCAGGAGTACACGTCGCCTGAGCTTGGCCGACTAGCGGCCAGGGGCGCGGTGGTCATCGTCCCGGTCGGCGCCATCGAGCAGCACGGCCCCCACCTGCCGGTGGACACAGACATCCGCGCGGCGTCGGAAGTCGCGCGCCGCGCCGCCGAAGCCGTCACCGAGTTCCCGGTCCTCGTCGCGCCGCCGCTGCCCTTCGGCGTGTCGCCGCACCACATGGCCTTCCCCGGCACCATCACCCTCACCACCGACACGTTCATCGCCGTCGTCAGCGACATCTGCCGCAGCATCGCCTCGCACGGCTTCCGTCGTATCCTCATCCTCAATGGTCACGGCGGCAACGGCGGGCTGGTCAATGTCATCGCCCAGCGCCTGAGCGAGGGGCCGGATGGCGTGTGGGTGGCAGCGGCCACCTACTTCAGCATGATCGCCGACGACCTGCGGGCGATTGGCGAGAGCGACTTCGGCGGCATGTCCCACGCCTGCGAGATGGAGACGTCCCTCCTGTTGGCCCTGCGGCCCGACCTGGTCCATATGGAACTAGCCGAGGACGACATGCGCCAGCCCTGGACGAGCTTCTTCACCTGGGACATGCGCGTCGGCGGCAGCGTCTACTACCCCTACGACATGCGGCGCGACACACAGCAGGGTGTCATCGGCGCGCCGACCCTCGCCACGCTCGACAAGGGCGAGCGCATCCTCAACGTGGCCGTCACCCGCCTGGCCCAGTTCCTACGCGAGTTCCACGCCATGCCCCTCTAACCGGCTCGCCCTACCTACAGCCAGCCGGCCCGCTTGAACATTCGGTAGAGAATAATACATAGCACAAGTGTGAGGGCCAGCACTAGCGGGTAGCCAAAGGCTAAATTCAGCTCGGGCATGTCTTGGAAGTTCATGCCATAGATGCCCGCCACCATGGTGGGCACCGCGATAATGGCTGCCCACGCCGCCAGCCGCTTCATCACTTCGTTTTGATTGATCGAGATGAGCGAGAAGTTGGCCTCCAGGGTGGTCGTCAGCAATTCCCGCAGGGTATCCACCATCTCATTCATGCGTACGGCATGATCGTAGACATCGCGGAAGTAGACACGCGTGGCGTCGGCCACCATCGCGTGATCGAAACGGGTGAGCTGATTGCACATCTCAACGAGCGGGGAGAGCGCCCGTTTCACCTGGAGCAACTCGCGCTGGAGATAGTAGATCTGGGTAGTGCTATCGCGGCTGAAAGTCCCGCCGAAGATTTTTTCTTCCAGCGCTTCCAGGTCCTCTTCCAGAGCGTCGACCACAGGGAAGTACTGGTCGACGATAAAATCCATCAGCGCGTAGAGCGCAAAGCCCGGCCCCTGCTGGAGCAGGAGCGGTGACGCCTCCACACGCGCTCGCACCTCCGTATAAGATTGCGACGGGCCGTGACGTACTGAGATCAGGTAGCGCGTGCCCACGAAGATGTGAGTCTCACCGAAACGAACCTGGTGCAACTCGTCCTCGAGTTGCACCGTGCGCAAAACGATGAACAGGCTGTCACCATAACGTTCGATCTTAGGCCGCTGGTGGGCACGATGGGCATCCTCAATCGCCAGATCGTGTAGTTTGAACTCACTCTGGAGTTGCTTGAGTAGCTCCTCGTCCGGCTCATACAGGCCGATCCAGATGAACACGTCCGGCTGCTGGAGCCACGCGCGAATGTCAGAGAACTCAACTTCCCCGACCCGTCGCCCACCGGCATAGGCCACGCTGTTGACAATTCCTGGCTCCACCGCTCTCCTCCGCGCCATTCAGCTTCTGCACCACCATAGCGAGATAACCCGGTTGCGGGATGAGGGGATGAGGGTCGTATAGTGAGCATACATCAGCTGTGGTAGAATTCGGAGGAACCGTCTTCACGGTGGGTGAAGCTATCTTTACCTGTTCAGTCATGCTGCCGCGTGACTACGAGGGCGCCTGCGAGGGATAACCATAGCGATAGGGGTACTCGATGACATTCATTCGCTTACTCTTCCTGAACCTACGCATCGGCCTGCTCAGCGAGTTGGAGTACCGCGCGAACTTCGGCGTGCAGGTCTTTCAATCGCTCCTCGCCCTAGCGACCGCCATCGGGCGCCTCGGCGTCATCTTCTACCACACCGACAGCCTGGCGGGCTGGAGCCCCAACGAGTTGCTGGCGCTGGTCGGCGTCTACTACCTGTTCCTCGGCCTCGTCAACCTCATCGTCCAGCCCAGCATGCAGCGGCTGATGGAGGACATTCGGCGTGGCACGCTGGACTTCACCCTGACCAAGCCCGAGGACGCCCAGGCCCTCATCAGCCTGCGCCAGATCGAGGTCTGGAAGACTGTCGACGTCGTCATGGGACTAGGCATCCTGGTCGTCGCGCTGGCGCAGCTCGGCGAGACCATCGGCGCGCAGGAGGCGCTGGCCTTCGCCCTCGCCCTCCTGTCCGGCGGCGCGATTGTCTACAGCTTCCTTCTTATGTTAAGTACATGCTCGTTCTGGTTTGTCAGGGTCGAGAATATCCTCGTCATCTTCCAGAGCATGTACGAGGCGGGGCGGTGGCCCGTCGGCATCTACCCCGGCTGGCTCCAATTCGCCCTCACCGGCCTCGTCCCCATCGCCTTCGCCGTCACCGTCCCCGCCCAGGCCCTCACGGCGCGCCTCAACGGTCAGACCCTGCTCCTCGCCGTCGGCCTGGCCGTCGCCCTCCTCCTCCTCTCGCGCTGGTTCTGGAACTTCGGTATCCGTCACTACAGCGGCGCCTCAGCCTAAGTTATCTCGCACTATGTGCTCAGCAATCACCTTGACGCTCCTCGCGTTGATTATGACTAGCTAGCGAGTGACCGCCTCAGGGAACCGAGTTGCAGGGTCAGAGAGCGCGTCGAAGCGGCAAGGGTTGTGGAGCGCGAACGATTGGCCCGCCCCGTGTCTCGCTCTGAGGACTAACCACTCCCCACCCTGATGGTCACCGATCTCTACCGAGTACGCAGGATGAGCGGGAGCCAGAGGCGCATGGGGGGCTCATGGGTCTGGGTAACCCGCAGCGGCGCCTTCATCCCTTCTACGTTCCCCGCTAGGTCAATCGCACGGCTGCGGACCGTCACTTCTCCCACCGTCGTCGGCAGCACAATCGCCCACAGTTCTGCGACCGCGCTTGCCTCAGCCGCTTTCCCAGCCTGCCTCAACAACTCCGCCGCCGCGCGCCCAGTTGCTGCGGCGTGCCATGTCTGTGCGCCATCCACACTGACTTCCACATCCGCGACGCCCCAGCCATCCACCGCGTAGCCCCACGCGAGCATTTCCCCAGGCAGCACCCTCGACCCAACCACGGGAAGCGTCGCGCCTGCCTGTGGTGACACAATGCTCGACTGCGGCTTCACGTTGTCGATCGTTACCCTGACGGCCTCACTGGCCTGTCCCACATTGCCCGCCGCATCCACAGCGCGCACGCGCACCTGATACCCCCTGCCTTCCTCGATAGGTAAGTTCCAACTCTGCCGCCAGGTGACCTTGCCATCTGCCTCCGGCGTCCCCACCACCTCCGCGATACGCCAGGGGTTCTCATCCACCTGGGTTTCGACGCGGCTAATGACGCCCCCGACGGGGAAGGGGTCGCGAGCCGTGCCTTCGAGTTGCCCGGCGACACCGTGCATGATAAGGTTGCCTGGCGCGGCTATGCTTGCCACCGGCCCCACGTCGTCGACAGTCGCCGTCCGCGTCGTCACGGGTCCGAGCAGGCCAAGGGCATCGCTAGCCCGCGCCTCAATCACGACCTGGCCGCTCGCTGGTATGTCCAGTTCGGCCTGCCACGCCGTCGTGCCCACGGCCGTCTGCCACACGGCGTCGCCAACCTGCACCTCCACCTTGCCAACACCCGCTGGCCCGGCCGCCGCCGTCCCGTGTACCACCTGGCGGCCCGAGCGCAGGGTCGCGCCTGCCGCGGCCAGGTCAATCTGGGCCGTCGCTGGCCGCGCGTCCACGGTGTGCCTCAGCCACGCCGCTGTCAGCGTTGGCTCACTGGCCGCACTCCCCGTCACCAGCAGCGCCGTCAGCGTCACCGCCTGGGTCGCGCCGAGGTCGCTGCCTAGCCGGGCCGTGGCGGTGATAGGCGCTAGCGGCCCGCTCGCCAACGTGCCCAGCTCGATGCGCCACAGCTGGCCCACTGGTGGCGTCGGATAGCCTTGCAACCCTTACAGGCGTAACCCGTCGCTCGTCGCCAGCACCAGCCGTGCGTCGGCATGCGCCTCCGGGTCGCGGTTCGTCACTCTCACGACGTAGTCAATCGCTTGGCCTGGCCCTCTTGGGATTGTCGTTGGCGGGAGGCTGGTCACGCTCATCTCGACGTGATGGCCCTGAGGCTGGCCCGCGTTCGGCACGGTGCTGGACGATACTCCAGCCCAGTGGTAGGCGTCGTTCCACCCGCCCAGCAGCGAGTTCGATGTTGGGAACACGCTCCTAACGTGTTCTCTGTCCGGCGTGAGACTGAAAGCCAGCACTCGCACCTCACCCGCCCCGACGCTTGTTTGCAGGGTCGACCACAGCAAACGCAACTCAACGTCTCCCTGACCGCCCGATGCAAAGGCCACGTCGGGCGCATCCAGCGGCTGCCAGCTTGCGCCGTCGTAGCGCATCACTTGGGCGCCGCCAGCATCCAATATCACCAAAGTGTCGGCGTCGAAAGGTAAGCTGTACCGTGCTGGTAAGGCGGGGGCATCCTCTGGCTGCCACAGATTGCTGGTGCCGCCAGCAACCGTATCCAGGTAGATCGCCGCTGAGCCCTGGGTGGATGAGTTCATCCCACGCCCGCCCAGGAACAGAGCGCTTCCGTCGAAGCTGGCCCACAGTTCGTGGGCGGGCGCGATGCGCGGGTCACGGTCGAGCATCTCGGTGGCGGCGCTCCACTCGCCGCCTGCCACGTCGAGCCGTCCATCCACGTTGATAGGGGACTGCCACAGGGGGCCGGGCATACTGGCGAGCCGGGCCCCGACGAACCAGGGGCCGTAGTGACGCACCGTGAGGTTGCCAATGCCATCCTGGGCGGCGAGGTGGATGTACGTCTCCCCCGCCTCAGAGAGTTGCGCGGTATAGCTCGTCCCGCTGAGTGGCGTACTCGCCGTCGATGGTACAGTGTCGGTGATGTGGTCAACCGCGACGAAGGTCTTCACCACTCCACTCGCGTCCCGTGGCGTCGCCCACTCCATCCGCACTTCTGCCGGCGCCTGGAGATAGCTTTCCTGGTCTGGTGTCACAGTCGTCGTCTCAAAGGGAGTTGGACCCCAATTATCGACCACGATCAAGCGCGTGACCGTTGTTTCGTTACCTGCCGCATCCTGCGCCCTGACGAGCACCGGGTAGGTAACATAGTCACTGTCGAGCGGCATCTGGAGCGACAGGTCCCACTGGCCGTTGTTCAAGGTCGTCGGGGTCCATACATACCCGCCATCGAGACTGACATCCACCGTGGCAACGCCGCTACCGTTATCATCAGCCGTTCCCCTCAGTATGAGGGTGGTGGTCACGACGCTCCCCTCGGCAGGCTCGGTCACGTTCAAGTTTGGCCGCGTCAGATCCAGGGTCACCCGGACCCCTGCAGAGGGCGATGGCCTCTCAGCGCCGGATCCTGCCGCGATATGGTGCATTCCCTCGCCTGAGAGGGTCACCGTGCCCGACCACGATGTGAGGCTTGCCTCTGCATCGGCCAGCTGCGCTGTCCCGGCTGGCTGACCGTCGACATAGAGCGCCACCTGATACGGTGGAGTCCCCACAAACCGGGCGTGGCCCTGGACAGGCAGCGTGGTCGTCATCACGGCGCCTTGATCAATCGGCGAGGCGATCCTTGCCGAGTCCTTTGTTGCTAGCACGGTCACGGTTCGTGGACCACTGCGTGTTTCATTCCCCGCCCGATCTTGCGCCACCACCACGATGGCGTGGGGGCCGTCGCCAACAGGCGCCGAGGCGCGGTAGACAATGCTTTGGCCTACCCGGTCGGGCACGACCACCACGCCGTCCACCTCGAAGTGAACGGAGGCGAGGTTCGATTGCGTCTTCGAGCCGACCTTTACCGTGTCCTTGACATGGGCCACCACCTCCAAGGCCGCGTCGCCGCTCGCGGTCCCGTCCGTGGGTGACATGAACTGGACCTCCGGAGCTGTCGAGTCACCTATAAACGCATTGCGGTACCACGCACCCCCGGCCGCCCCGCCATTGCCCGCCATACTCGCCAGACGAGCGCCGTCTTCCGATCCGGCCGCGCCCTCCACCATATTCCCGGCCCGGTCGGCGGCCCGGGTGTAGACGCGATACAGACCGTCGCCGGCGGACGGTGTGATCGAGGCCGTCCAGTAAGAGCCGGCCTGGCTGGCCGCCCTGAGGGTCGCTGCTAGCCAGGTGGGGGGAGCGGTGGCCGTGATGGGCCGGCTCGGATGCGGCACATAGGTGCGGCCGAACGCCACCTTCCCAATGCCAGAGACGCCCGTCGCGCATGAGGGTCCGCACGTGCCGAGCAGGGGACGGAGCGGGG
>CAZLBQ010000224.1:0-9658 GCA_964557745.1 uncultured Anaerolineales bacterium | reverse complement strand
TCGCCCTGGGCAACAGCGGCGACCCGGCCGCCGTGCCCGCCCTGGTCGAGGCGCTCGACGACGAGTCGGCCCTGGTGCGCGGCCACGCCGCGTGGGCGCTGGGCCGTCTCGGCGGCGACACGGCGCGCGCGACGCTCTCCGCTCGATTGGCGGCGGAAGAGGCTGGCTGGGTCCGCGAAGAAATCCAACGGGCGCTGAGTGAGGTAGGCGAAGCGCGTTAAGCGTCTCACCGCGCAGGACCTGAGGGCACACATCATACCGCTGGGTGGTGAAAGCTTTCTGATTTTCGACCCGATTGTGTGCTATGCTATATCACGGTGTATGGGACCACCCTGGCTGGAACATAGACGGCAAGTCGGCAGCAGATGCCACCGAGGGCCTTCTCTGCGGACAGGGAGCGTCTCTCTATCGCCGCTGACCTGATGGCTATGTTCCAGCCTGTCCCGTAACTCATATCAGCCAAGTCTTATCCGAGGGCCTGCCCTCGGATTATTGCGGTTATGCGGAGGATTGTGTGCAAATCGAAGCGAAACTCAAAGCAATGGGCTTGACCTTACCCGACCCCATCAAGCCGCCGGAGGGCGTACGGCTGCCCTTCTCGTTTGTCCGGGTCTGCGGCGGGCGTGCCTACATCGCCGGCCACAGCGCCCAGAACCGCGATGGCACGCTGGCCAGTCCGTTTGGCAAGTTGGGCGCGGATGTGACGGTCGAGGAAGGTTATCAACTGGGGCGGCTGACGGCGCTGTCCGTCCTCGCCAGCCTCAAGCGCGAGCTAGGTGACCTGGACCGCGTCACCGGCTGGCTGCGCGTGTTCGGCATGGTCAACTCTGCGCCGGGCTTCAACCAGCAGCCCGCCGTCATCAACGGCTTCTCGGACCTGATCCTGGAGCTCTACGGGCCGGGGGTTGGTCAGCATGCCCGCTCGGCCGTCGGGATGGCTGAGTTGCCGTTCAACGTCGCCGTCGAGGTCGAAGCGGAGTGCCAGGTGGGCGAGTGGGAGCGCGGTCTGCCCGAAGGGCCGGAGTGCACCGCCGCCTCCGAGCGCGCCAACGCCACAGCGGCCTCCTGGCGCACGCCGATCCATCATTGAAGTCCCAAGTCTCAAGTTAGAAGCGCTCCGACTTGAGACTTGTCACTTGTTCATCGCCGCTTCCACCGCGCGATAGACCTCCCAGAGCGGGACGCCGTACACCTCGGCCGCCTGGCGGCAGGCTTCGTATTCAGGAGCAGCGCGGCGCGTCCCATCCGGGAGCGTGGCGACCTTGGCGGGCAGCGGCCCGAAGCGCGTCGCGACGGTGACCATCTCACGCGCCAGGCAGTAGCGGTCCATGTCCTGACGGCGTACACCCAGCGTCAGCGTCTCAGTCAGCACAATACGGCTCAGGGCCTCAGCGTCTGCGGGGCGGCACACGACGGTCAACAGCGTCGCGGGCCGCCCCTTCTTCATCTGGATCGGCGTCAGGGACACGTCCAGCGCTCCCGCGTCGAACAGGCGGCGCGCCGCGTGGTCGTACCACTCCGGGGGCATGTTGTCGATGTTTGTCTCCAGCACGCTGACACGCTCGGTCATCAGCCCCTCGTCCGCCGTCTCGCCCACGATGAGGCGCAGAACGTTGGCGAATGGCAGGTCCTTCATCCCCGCCCCGTAGCCCGTCGCCCGCACGGTCAGCGGCGGTGGCGTTTCAGGTGTGGCGAGGGTCGTCAGGATGGCCGCGCCCGTCGGCGTCACCAGCTCGGCCTCGATGTTCACGGCGCGCATCGGCCAGCCCGTCATGAGCGCCATCACCGCCGGACCGGGCAGCGGCAGCGCGCCATGGTCTGTATGGATCGTCCCATGTCCCGCCGGCAGCGGCCCGCAGAAGACCCGCTCCACTCCCAGCGCCCGTAACCCAACGACCGCCCCGACAATATCGAGCGCCGTGTCGATGTTGCCCATCTCGTGCAGGTGGACGCTCTCTCGAGCCGCGCCGTGGACGCGCGCTTCGGCATCGAAGAGGCAGGCAAAGACGCGCAGACTATCGGCCTGGACACTCGGGTCCAGGCCACTGGTCTGGATGACGCGCTCGACGTCGGCCCAGTGCGCCAGGCGTATTCCCTCGTCGACGTCGACGTACACCTTAGTCGCCCGCAGCCCGCGCCGCGTCACCGGCGCGGCGCGCAGCGCCCACCCGGCCAGGCCCAGGCGCGCCAGCCCGCCTTGCAGCGTCTCCAGAGCCACGCCGGCGTCGACCAGCGCGCCCAGAATCATGTCTCCGCTCGCTCCGGCGAACGGCTCAAATACCGCAACGCGCATCACATGGCCCTCCCGCAGCCCCCACCCACAGCCTTGCCTCAGCCAACAAACCGACCCTCACGTATCTATATCAAACAAGCCCAGTTGATACAACCCTTCGTCGCCGTCGGGGGGGATGAGGCGGGCAATGGAGCGGCCCTCGTCCACGCCGCCCAACTGGTTGACCTTGTCGGTGATGGTCGGGATGACGTACTCGGCCATCTGCTCGTTAATCTGCCCTGTGTTGAAGCGCAGCAGCGACCAGCCTGCCGTCTCCAGGTCGTTGTCGCGGATGTAGTCGGCGTGGGCACGCTCGGGTGTCTGGTGCCAGGTATCGCCGTCGGTTTCGACGGCGAGCTTGCCCGCCCCGCAGTAGATAGCGAAGTCGAGGAAGTAGGTCCGCTCGTCGTTGATGGGTACCCATTCCTGGCGCTCGGCTACGAGTCTGAGGCGCTGGAACTCGGCCCACAGCCGATCCTCCAGCGGGCTGCCGTGGTAGAGATCATTGATCTCCTGCGCCACGAGGAACTTCTCCCACGTCGTCGGGATGAAGATGATGCGGCGCTGGCGGCGGCTGACAATGGGGGAAGAGAGCCGCTGCAAGTCGGACAGGAATACCTGGAAGTACCAGTTCTCGGCTTTTGGGTCGCTCGCCTGGTTGGGGAACAGCTCCTTGCGCTGAACGCGGCGCACGCGGCGGACGCGGGCGTACCAGTGGACGGCGTACGCCTCTGGACCAAAGACCTTCGTCTGGTAGAAGGCCAGGTACTCGGGGACCCAGGCGTCCCTGAGCCACTTCTTGACATTGCCGACCGGAATGCGGTACCAGTGCTCGTTTCGGGCGAGGTCAAAGTCGAGACGGTCTTTCATGATGGCGACGACGACCGCCCCGCGCACCGTCTGCATGTTCCCCCCTAACTAATCCGCAAAGGCGAAGGGTGTACCGACGCCACGCTGGCGGGCGGCGTCGTAGGCCCAGCGGAGCAGCGGCGCGTCCCAGGCGTAGACGCCGAACTGGCTGTACAGCAGCGTCTCGTCGGGCGAGCGGCGGGCGGGCGCGCCGCGCAGCACATCCGCCAGCAACAGCGCGTCACGGGGACCTTCCCCGCCGCGATGACCAGGTCCGCCCCTTCTACCGCCTGCCGCGCCTCACTTACGGCCGTCACGGGTATGGCCTCGGTTGTCATCTCACGGGCGAAGCGCTCGCGGTTGGCCGGCGTGCGGCTGTGGACGCGGACCTCGGTCGAGACGCCCAACGGGTAGGCCAGCCACGACTGGTGCTCGTCCGACTCCTGAACGGAACCCCGCCGCGCGTCACGGATGACGTCGAAGCTGGCGCGGATCGAGTCGGGATCGGTGAGCAGCGGCGCCAAGTCGGCGCGAGCGAGCAACAGGGTCATCGAGTGCCTCTTTCGGGTTGCCAGGAGTCGACACCGCGAAGTATACAGGTCTGACAGGCGCTTGCCAAGGGAGGTAGGCGCGTGGAGTTGTCTGTACATCGAGGAAAAGCTGTCCTATAATACCCCGCGCTGCTTACGATACGAGGCTCTCGACGCGGGGGACAGGATGAATAGGATGAGTGAAGCACGCCAGGCCCGACGCGACCCACAACGCCTGCGTCTCCTGAAGCCGCCAACCCACAACCTGCCCCTTGAACTCAGCCCGTTTATTGGCCGGGCGCAGGCGCTGGCCGAGGCGAAGGGGCTGCTCGCCACGACGCGCCTCCTGACCCTGACGGGCGCAGGCGGGAGTGGCAAGACGCGTCTTGCCCTCCACCTGGCCCGCGACCTTGTCCCCGCCGACGACTACCCCGACGGTGTCTGGTGGGTCGAACTAGGGGCCCTGACGGATGCGGCCGTGGTCCCGCAAGCCATCGCGTCGGCCCTGGGCGTCCAGGAACAGGCAGGTCGCCCCCTACTTGAGACGCTGAGCGCTGCGCTCGGCGCGGAGACAGTCCTGCTGGTACTCGACAACGCGGAGCATCTGCTGCGGCCCTGCGCAGCGGCAGCGGAGGCGCTCCTGCGTGCGTGCCCAGGGCTAACTGTCCTGGTGACTAGTCGGGAAGCGCTACACCTTCCGGGCGAAACTGTCTGGCAGGTTCCCCCGCTCACCATCCCCGCATCGACCGCTGCGCGAGGTAAAGGTGGGAGTGTGGCAGAGGTGGGCCAGTACGAGGCCGTCCGGCTCTTCGTGGTGCGCGCCACGGCGGTACGGCCCTCGTTCCGTCTCTCGGACGAGATCGCCCCCTTGGTCGCGGACCTCTGCCGCCGCCTGGATGGCCTACCGTTGGCGATTGAACTGGCCGCCGCCTGGGTCCGCTCGCTGAGTGTAGCAGACATCGCGGCGCGCCTGGACCATGCCCTGGCGTTCCTCACGCGCGGCAGCGCGACCGCCCCTCAACGCCAGCAGACTCTCCACGCCGCCATTGACTGGAGCTACGCCCTGCTCGCGCCCCACGAGCGGGCGCTCTTGAACCGGCTGTCGGTCTTTGCCGGTGGCTTCACGCTGGCCGCCGCCGAGGACATATGTCGTGGCCCCGAACTGGGGAGAGAGGCTATCCTCCCGACCCTCGCCGACCTGGTGGACAAGTCACTCGTGGTCGCTGCGCCGAGCGACGACACAGGGGACCGCCCAGTGCACTACCGCTTGCTGGAGACCATCCGTCAGTTTGGGCATGAGAAGCTGGCAGAGGCGGGCGAAACAGCCTTTGTCCAGGACCGTCATCTGGCGTGGTATCTAGCGCTTGCTGAAGCCTCTGTCGCCGAGATCAAGGGGCCGCAGTCGATGCCGTGGCTCGAGCGATTGGAGACGGAGCACGACAACCTGCGGGCGGCGCTGCGCTGGAGCCAGACGGCCGGCCAGATCGAGGCGGGCTTGCGACTGGCCGCCGCGCTGCACTGGTTCTGGGAGCGGCGCGGTTACTTGAGCGAGGGGCGGGCCTGGCTGAAGGCGGCGCTGGAACTGGCAGACGAAGATGGCACGGCGGTCTCGGCCAGCGCGCGGGCCAACGCCCTACTCGGCGCGGCGGCCCTGGCCTTCAATCAGGGGGATTGGGTAGCGGCGGCCACGTATGCCAAAGCGAGTATTGGGCTGTTCCGCTCCCTCGACGACCGGGCCGGGCTGGCTCTGGCGCTGCTGCGGCTCGGTTTCACCAGCGGGCCGGGGAGTGAGCGGGGGAAGGCTTTGCTGGCCGAGGCGCTGGCCCTGTCTCAAACCCTGGCGGACCAGTGGACCAGCGCCACCACGCGCTATGTCGTCGGCCAGGCCGCGTACTTCGCCGCCGACTACCCGACGGCCCTTGCCCATCTAGAGGAGGCGCTGCGCCTGATGCGCGAGGTGGGCGATGTTCTGTTCCTGGGACGCGCGCTGGCGACGCTGGGCGGGGTGAACCTGGCCCAAGGCGATGTTACGCTGGCGCGGGCGCGGCTCGAAGAGGCGCTGGCGCTCGTCCGCGCGACGGACGACCCCCGCGCGCTGGCCCTCGTCGCGGGCGGCCTGGGCGATGTGGCCCGCTGCCAGGGCGACTATGACCGCGCCGAGGAGGTCTACCAGGAGAGCCTGGCCCTGCACCGCGCGCTGGGGAACCGCAGCGATGTGCCCGGCGTCACGCACAGCCTGGGCTATGTGGCGCTGGGGCAGGGGGACGTCGCAGCAGCCGCCGCGCTGCAGCGCGAGAGCCTACTGGCCCAACAGGACCAGGGGAACCTGTCCGGCGTCGCCGAGGGCCTAGCGGGGTTGGCGGCGGTGGCCGCCGCCGAGGGCCAGCTGGAACGGGCGGCGCGGCTGTTCGGCGCAGCAGAGGCGCTGCGCGAGGCCGTCCGGCCGCTGGTGTGGCCCGCCGAACGCTTCGAGTGGCGGCGGCAGGTAGGCGACTTGCGGGCACGGCTGGACGCTCCTACTTTAAACGTGGCGTGGGCGGAGGGGCGGGCGATGACGGTTGAGCAGGCGGTGGCCTACGCGTTGAGCGGCGAGGATGGGCTGACGCCTCGCCCGGCCCTGGCGCGCCAGACCGAGAAGCTGGTCTATGGCGGGCTGACGGCGCGCGAGCGTGAGGTGGCGCGGCTCGTAGCGCAGGGGAAATCCAACCGAGCCATCGCCGACGACCTGGTAATCGCGGAGCGGACCGCCGAGCGGCACGTGGCGAACATCATGGCCAAGCTGGGCGTCAACACCCGAGCGCAGATCGCGGCGTGGGCCGTGGAGAGAGGGCTATTGGCAGGGGGAGGGGGAGGAGAGAGATAGGAAGACATAGGAAGGGAGGGAAGGCGGGGAAGGCAGTGGGAGGGCGGAGGAAGGCAGGGGAAGGCGGAGGAAGGCGCAAGGGTAAGCGTAGGAAGACGTGGGAAGTCCTCCTACGCCTTTTTTGCGTACTGGCGGGCCGCCAAATCTACGTACCGTCGGCCGCGCCTATGGGTACTCTCCCCGATGGCAGACGCATTCGGTTCTGGTATAGTAATCGACAGTTGAAAGCGAAGCTGCACACCTGCCAGGAGAGGAGATAGACGATGACCACCGAGTGGAGCCGCATGACTGCGAAGGCCGCCGCCTATAGTCGATGGATGCTTGTGCCCCCGCCGCTCTTGTTCGCCGGGGTGTTCGGCCTGGGCATGGTGGTCCAGCGCTGGCTACCGCTAGGCCTCCTCCCTGAAGCGCTAGCGAGCCTCACGCCCTGGCTGGGCGGCGTCTGCCTCGCGCTCGGTGTGGCGCTGACGATGAGTTGCGTGGCGCTCTTCGCGCGGCGGCGCACCACCATTGTCCCCCATGCCAGGGCCAACTCGCTGGTAGCGGTCGGGCCTTATCGGGTGACGCGCAATCCCATGTACCTGGGCCTCACGCTCGTCTACCTGGGCGCGACGGCGCTCACCAACACGCTCTGGCCGCTCCTGTTCCTCGCCCTCCCGCTGTGGGTGCTCCAGACCAGGGTCATCCCCTTCGAGGAGCAGACGCTCACGGCCGCGTTCGGGGACCAGTACGCCGCCTACTCGGCCCAGGTCCGCCGCTGGCTGTAGGCGCCGGGCCATCCAGCCAAGTCAATACTACCCACAAGGAGATACACTATGTCAGCCGAACACAACAAAGAAGTCTTCCGTAAGGTCATCGAGGAGGGGTTCAACAAGGGGAACATGAGCGCGCTGGATGAGTGCTTTCCCCCGGCCTACATCGAGCACCAGTTCGATCTGCCCTCGACGCTAGAGGAGTTCAAGGGTTCCATCCGCTACCTGCGCGACACCTTCGCCCCGTTCAGCCTGACCATCGACGACATGGTGGCGGAGGGCGACAAGGTCTGGGTGCGGATGACAGGGCGCGGGACACACAGCAAGGAAGTCATGGGCCGACCGCCGACCGGCCGGTCGTTCGCCATCACCGTGTTCGACGTCTGCCGCTTCGAGGACGGTA
This sequence comes from uncultured Anaerolineales bacterium, assembly GCA_964557745.1. Lineage (GTDB taxonomy): Bacteria > Chloroflexota > Anaerolineae > Epilineales > JAHCIE01 > JAHCIE01. The sequence goes on along the minus strand of CAZLBQ010000224.1, from coordinate 1,989 downwards.
GAATCGTCGAGCACTGGGGCGTGCCCGACCGGTTCCACCAGTTGGCCCAACTCGGCCTGCTGCCCCGCCCCTCATGATCCGCCTCCTGCTCACAACCTTCGACTGTCACCCCGAACACAGTGAGGAGTCTCCTCTGGCGCAGTATGCAGAGCAGATGCCTCACTGCGGTCGGCATGACAGTTCTCAGTCGCTCTTTCCACGCCTTGGCGTGAACTCGGCGGTCCAGAAGTCTCGTCGAGACCTTGACCTCAACTCTTCTCTAACGCGTAGAACACAGCTTCCGGCGTGATGGGCAGGTCGGCGAGGCGCACGCCGAGGGCGGCGCGGATGGCGTTGGCGATGGCCGCGCCGGGCGGGATGATAGGCGGCTCGCCGACTGGCCGCGCCCCCAGCGGGCCGTTGGGCGACGGAACCTCGACAATCAGCGTCTCGATGTCCGGCGCTTGGTCGGCCTTGGGCACCGTGTAGTCCATCAGGCTGCCGGTGAGCAACTGGCCGGTCTCGTCGTAGACCATGCGCTCGTAGAGGCTCCACCCCATGCCCTGGACCGCGCCGCCGTGCATCTGCCCGGCCACGGCCAATGGGTTGATGGCGCGGCCCACGTCCTGGGCCATGACCAGCCGCGTGCCGCGCACCTCGCCCGTCGCCTCGTCCACCTCGACCTCGGCCAGTGTGCCTGCGAAGCCCGGCGCGCGCTCGACCTGCGCCGAGCGGCCCTGCCCCGCCACCGGCTCGTAGCGGCCGCCGAACTGCATGAAGGCGTTGCCGATGGTCTTGAGGGGCAGCTTGCGCTCCGGGACGCCGCGCACCTGGACATAGCCGTTGACGAGTTCCAGGTCGTCGGGGCTGGCCTCCAACTGGTCGGCGGCGATGTTCATGAGCTGGACCCGCGCCTCCTGGGCCGCCCGCTGCACCGCCATCCCCACCGTGTACACAATCTTGCTGCCACCCGCCGCGCCCGCGTAGGGCGCGCTCTCGCTGTCGCCGCTGACGATGCGGACCTTCTCGATGGGCACGCCAAACGTCTCGGCGGCGATGGCCGCCAGCGAAGTGTTCGTCCCACTGATGTCCACCGATCCCAGCGACAGGACGAGGGAGCCGTCGCGGTCCATCTTGCACACCGCCGCCGCCGGTTCCAACCCGCCTAGCCAGCCGCCCACGGCGACGCCGACGCCGCGCCGGACGGCAGGTGTCGGTGGTCGGTGGTCGGTGGTCCGCTCGCGCCAGAGGGGATGCTCGCCCAGCCGCTCCAGGACGGCGCGCAGGCCGATGTTGGGCCAGGGCTGGCCGCTAGGGAGGAGGTCGCCCTCGGCGACGGCGTTCTGTAGGCGGAATTGAAGGGGGTCCAGTCCCAACTCGTGGGCCAGGTCGTCCATGTGCTGCTCGATGGCGAGGGAGGCCTGGGTCGCGCCGGGGCCGCGATACGCGCCAACCGATGCCTTGTGGGTCAGGACTTCAAGCGCCTCGATATCGAGGTGGGGAAAGCGGTAATAGCCGCCGAGCATCAGCCCGGCCAGGCTCGACGGCGCGCCGGGGAAGCAGCCCGCGTCGAAGACGAGCCGCGCCTGGAGGGCGGTCAGGCGGCCGTCGCGTGTTGCGCCCGCCTTCAGCTCCATGATGCTCTCAGGGGCGGGCGTCCCGGCCAGGAAGTCCTCGGAGCGCGTCAGGGCCAGGCGCACCGGCCGCCCCAGGCGCTGGGCCACAGCGGCGACGAGGGGCTGGAAGACGGCAAACTTGGCCCCGAACGCGCCGCCGATAGTCAGGGGGACGGTCTTGACCTGGCTCTCGGGCAAGTCAAGCGTCTCCGCGACGCTCTTGCGGACGCCGAACAGCGACTGCGTGGTGGTGTAGACGGTCAGGCCGTCGCCCATGAGCGACGGCTCGGCGACCGTCACGTGCGGCTCGATGTAAGCCTGATAGACCCGAGGCGTGCGGTAGGTGCGCTCGACGATGACGTCGGCCTCGGCGAAGCCCTGGGCGATGTCGCCG
>CAZLBQ010000223.1:0-9708 GCA_964557745.1 uncultured Anaerolineales bacterium | reverse complement strand
TGCCGGAACGATGACGCTGACGGCTCAGCAGGCCTACACCGGCACGACGACGGTTCAGCAAGGCAACCTGCTGCTCAGCAACGGCTGCCGCATCCTGAAATTCGCGCCCGACGCCGAGTTGACCCTACTGCGCGTCTACGAGAACAACCCGCCCTGCGCCCGCGTGACGAGCTACCCCAACACCGTCTTCGCCCACCCCGGCCCGCTGGACCTGGACAGCGCGGGCAACCTCTACGTGACCGACTCGTACAACGGGCGCGCCGTCAAGCTCGACCCCGACGGGCGCCTGCTCCAGGTCTACGCCGGCTCGCAGATTGACAACATCACCATTCGCGGCGTCGCCGCCGACGACCAGAACGACCGCGTCTACCTCATCGAGTCACGCTCGCTGCTCGACCTCGACCTGCGCGTCACGCGCCTGCTGAGCAAGCTGCGTGTCTATCGCCTGTCCGACGGCGAGTTGCTGGACATCTGGCAGCTCCCCTACCCCGACCCGGAGTATAGTTACCACGACGCCCAACTCCTGGGCGTGCGCGTCGACCGCGACGGCTATGTGTACGTGATGGAGGCGAGCGGCAACCGGGTGGGCGACGACTTCACGCGCACGACGGTCTGGAAGCTCGACCCGCGCACCGGCGCGTCGGTGGGCCGCATCCTGCCCGGCACAGTCGGCGCGTGGCCGGGCCAGTTCGACGACGTCAGCCAGTTCGGCGCGTTTGCCCTCGACCCCCTCGGCAATCTCTACACCGTCGAAGTCGGCTACGCGGGCAGCGCCCAGGGCCGGGTCCAGGTCTTCAGCCAGACGTCGGTGACGCTGACACCTAGCCTGACCCCGACCGCCTCGCTGACGCCCAGCATCACCCCGACGCCGACCTTCACGCCCACGCCTAGCGCGACCGCTACCGCGACCGCGACGGATACCGCCACCCCGACCCCGACGGCGACCTTCACCCCGACCTGGACGGCGACAGCGATCGCGACCCCGACCCGCACGCCGACGCCGACCTTCACGCCGACCGCTACGCCGACCTTTACGCCGACCGCTACGCCGACGGCCACGCGGACGGCCACGCCGACCCCGACCTGGACGCCGACGACGACCGCGACGGTCACGCCCACCTGGACGCCGACGCCGACGCTGACACCCACCCCGACGTCGAGCGCCACGGCGACGGCTACAGACACGCCCACCCTCACGCCGACGGTGACGCGTACCCCGACGCCCACCCCGACGCCGCGTGTCTACACCGTCTGGTTGGCATATCTGACGAGATTTGGAGTCGAGTAATGCTTCACCCTGCCGCACCCCATCGGATGCGACGTGTCTACCGTATCGCCGCTCTCCTGCTGGCCCTGGGCCTGGCGGCCCTGTGCCCGCCCCTGACCCACGCCGACGGGCCGCCGCGCGTCTTCCGCTTCGAGTGGCTCCGCCAGTGGGCCTACCAGCCGCCGCCGGGCGAGTTCAACACCCCGCGCGGCCTGGCTTTTGGTCCGGGCGGCGCGCTGTACGTCGTCGATAGCGAGAACCATCGCGTCCAGGTCCTCAACCGCGACGGCCAGGCCGTCCGGGCCATGGGCCGGCTGGGCAACGGCCCGGGTGAGTTCTACACGCCGACCTATGTCGCCGTCGACAGTCGGGGCTACGTCTACGTCGCCGACCCCGATGCCCACGCCATTGTCCGCTTCGATCCCAGCGGCGCGCCGCTGCCAGCGTGGACCGGCTTCGCGCGGCCCGCCGGCGTGGGCGTCGGCAGCGACGACAGCGTCTACGTCAGCGACAACGTCGCCCGCCCGCCCGCGGCCCAGGCGCAGTTGATCCAGATCTCACCTGACGGCGGGACGCGGCGGGTGGTGGCCGAGGTGGCGACCGGCCTGGGCGCGCTCAAGGTCAAGCCGGAGACGACAGGCGACATGATCTACGTCGTCGGGGGCGGCGTGTACGAGTGGACCGTCCTCAAGTACCAGGCCAACGGCTACCTCGTCACTCAGTGGAGTGACCTCAACCTGCCCTTCCTGGACCGCACGGGCGTCTACGACCTGGAGATTGGCCCCGACGGGACGCTCTTCATCAGCGAGTGCCGCGACGTGGACCGCGCGACGAACCCCCACACCGAGTGCCGCCTGACGGTGCGCACGTTCCGCCAGAACCGCCCGGTCCTCGACATCTGGCGCGGCTTCTACCTCGTCTACGGCGTGGCGCTCGGCCCCGACGGCCTGCTCTACGTCGCCGACGGGCACACGGGCAACCTCGGCTCCAGCACGTACCCGACCCAGCAGCGCATCCACCGCTTCACCCAGGCGGGCCTGGCCGTGGACCCGCCGTGGGGCAGCGACGAGGGCCACGCGCCCGGCCAGCTGGTCAACCCCGACTTCATCGCCGCCGGCCCCGACGGCTCGGTCTGGGTCCACGATCAGGCCGACGGTCGCATCGAGCAGTACACGTCGCTGGGGGCGTTTGTCACCGAGACGCCGCGCACCGCCGACATGCGCTTCATCCGCGCTCTGAAGGTGGACCTGGACGGCGGCCTGCTCGTCGCGCGCCACTGCCAGGTCCGCAAGCTATCGGCCGGCGGCGCGCTCCTGGCGGCCTACCCGCCGGATGGCGCGTGGTGCCAGCCCTCGCTGGACGGCGTCGTCCCCACTCCGCCGCCCAACCCGCTCTTCGCCGCCGTCTACGGGCTGGACCTGGACGCGGCGGGTCGGCTGTACGTCGCCGACGCGTGGTCCCGTAAGGTGGTCCGCCTCAACGCGGCGCGCACCCAGCCCGACCTCGTCCTGGGCGACGGGGCGACGTTGACCTGGCCCATCGACGTCGCGGTGGACGCGGCGGGCCGCCGCGTCTACGTCATCGACCGCGAGGAGTTCCACCCGCCCGACCGCGGCGACCTCACCTACCAACGGCGGCGCATCCTGGTCTTCGATACCCAGCAGCCCCAGGCTCCGCTGGCGACGTGGTATCTGCGCCCGCCGCAGCCCGGCCAGTACAGCAGCGACAACAGCCTGGCCCACGTGGTCGTGGACGGCGAGGGATACGTGTACGTGTCCGACATCCAGGAGCAGACGGTGTGGAAGCTGGACCCCGCGACGGGGCAGCCCGTCGGGCGCATCGAGCCGGGCGGCCAGGGCATCGGCCACGGCCAGTTCACCCTCCTGGCGACGGACGCCGGGGCCTTCACCGTGGACGCCGTTGGGACCCTGTACACGGTCGAGCAGGCGTACTCCCTCGACAGCAACGCCCGCGTCCAGGTCTTCGGCCAGGTTGCGGCGACGGTCACGCCGCCGCTGACCCCGACGGCGTCCCAGACTCCCACGGCGACGGCTACCCCCACCGCGACCGCGACACCGACCTTCACGCCGACGCCGACCGCGACGGCTACCCCGACTGCCACGGCGACCACGACGCCGACGCCGACGTTCACCGCCACGGCGACCGCGACCCGAACGGCCACGGCGTCGGCCACGCCAACCCTGACGGTGACGTTCACGCCGACGTTCACCTCGACCTTCACGCCGACCTTCACCCCGACCCCCACGCCGTCGGTGACCCTGACCCCGACGGCCACGATGACGGCTACGGCTACACCCACGCGGACGCCGACCGTCACCCACACGCCGACGCCGACCCCGACGCCGCGCGTCTACACCGTCTGGCTGCCGTACCTGACGCGGTTTGGCGCCGAGTGAGGGCGCACCCTGATGGCAAGGCGTGACTTTCGTCGCCTGTCTGGGAGTATCTCTTGACTGTGCCCGATAAGCGCCTATCATTCCCGCCCACCCGATCAGCCATCGGTCTGGTGACGAGAGCAATGGCCTAGCGACGGTTGCTGGCCGTGGAGGGCGCAGACATGAGAATTGCCATCAACGGGGCCGGCATCGCCGGCCCCACGCTGGCGTACTGGCTGTTGAAGTCCGGCCATGAGATACTTCTCATCGAGGAGGCGCCTGAGCTGCGCCGCGGCGGCTATGTGATCGACTTCTGGGGCCTCGGCTATGACATTGCCGAGAAGATGGGAGTGCTGCCTCGCATCAGGGAGCTAGGGTACCAGGTGCGAGAGGTGCGCTTTGTGGACCGGCAGGGTCGGCAGAGGGGGGGCTTCTCGGTCGATATCTTCCAGCGCATGAGCCACGGCCGCTTCACGAGCGTGCGGCGCTCGGACGTGGCAGCGACGATCTATGAGGCATTGGAGGGGAAGGTCGAGACGATTTTTGGCGACTCGGTGGCGAGCATCGAGGAGGAGGACAGCGGCGTGCGGCTCCGTTTCGATCATGCTCCGCCGCGCGTCGTCGACCTGGTCATTGGCGCCGACGGGTTGCACTCGCGTATCCGCCAGCTTCGGTTCGGGCCTGAAGCGCAGTTCGCCATCCCACTTGGTTATCACGTCGCTGCGGTCGAGGTCGAAGGCTATCGGCCGCGCGACGAGCTGGTCTACGTTACCCACGGCGTTCCAGGACGACAAGTGTCACGCTTCTCGATGCGCGACGACAAGACGCTGTTTCTGTTCGTCTTTCGCGACGAGTACCTGGCCAACGGGGATCTATCGAGCGAGCAAGCGCGCAAATCCGCGCTAGCCCAGATCTATGCCGGCGTTGGCTGGGAGTGTCCACGGATTCTCGCGGCGTTGGAGCGTGTCAGGGGCATCTATTTCGACACAGTCAGCCAGATTCGAATGGGTGGTTGGACGAAAAGTCGTGTTGCCCTCGTCGGCGATGCGGCCGCCTGCGTCTCGCTCCTCGCTGGCGAGGGCACAGGGCTTGCGATGGCCGAGGCTTATGTGCTTGCCGGCGAGCTTCGAATGGCGGGGGGCGATCACACGCTGGCCTTCCGTCGCTATGAAGAGCGCATGAGGCCATTTCTACGGCGCAAGCAAGAGTCGGCGGCGAGATTTGCTGCCTCTTTTGTCCCACAGACGCAGCTTGGCATCCACGCCCGCAACCTGGCTACGCGGCTGTTCGGGATTCCATTCGTTGTCGAGTTCTTCATCGGCCGCGACTTGCGCGATGACATCACGCTCCCCGACTACCAGGGACAGGCGTCACTCCCCGTCTAGACCGTCGCCTGGCGGGCGCCGAGCTGGCGAATGGCGGCGATGAGTTCCGTCGGCGAGCAGTCCTTGAGCAGGGTATCACTCGCCCCCGCCTCACGGGCGGCGCGCGCCATCTCCGGGTACATCGTCAGCATGAGAACGTGGCTCGTCGGATGGTGCTGGGCGATACGGCGCGTTGCGCCCAGCCCATCCAGGCGGGGCATATTGACATCCATCACCACCACATCCGGCGTCAGGCGCTCGGCCTTCTCGACGGCTTCCAGCCCGTCGGCGGCTTCGCCCACCAGTTGCAGGTCGCCGCTGCGCTGAATAATGCGACATAACGCGTCGCGCACAATCGAATTATCATCCACAACCAGGACGCGAATCGGCTCCATGACAGGGCTATCCTTACTCTTCTTCATCTGTCCTCCAGCATAGCACGCGGCGTCCCAAAATGCATCAGGGCTTTGGCTGATTCCTCACGGCTACAAACGGATGATGCCGCGCTGCAAGGCAGCGGTGACGGCCTCGGTGCGGTCGTTGACGGCCAGTTTCTGGAAAATGTGGGCCAGGTGGGTCTTGACCGTCGCCTCAGTGATGGTGAGTTGGGCGGCGATCTCCTTGTTGGCCTGGCCTCGCGCCACGAGTTGGAGCACCTCGATCTCGCGCGGCGATAGCTCCTCTTCGGGGCCAGTCGCCGTCTTGGCCGTCTGGCCGGTCATGTGCTGGATGAGTCGCGCCGCGACGCGCGGCTGGAGCAGGGCCTCGCCTCGCGCGACGGTCCGAATGGCGGTAAATAGCTCCTCGCGCGGCGCGTCCTTGAGCAGATAGCCGCTGGCGCCCGCTTCGAGCGCCCCCACGATGTGCTCGTCGGTATCATACGTCGTCAGGACGAGGAACTTGATCGATGGGTCGGCCTCCCGAATCTTGCGCATGGCCTCGACGCCGCCCATCTCGGGCATGCGCAGGTCCATGAGCATGACGTCGGGCTTGAGGCTGAGGGCGCGGCGGACGGCGGTCTTGCCGTCGGGGGCCTCGCCCACGACCTCGAAATCCTCGTCGCGTTTGAGCACGGCGACCAGCCCCTCGCGGACAATGGGATGGTCGTCGACAATCATGATGCGGATTTTTGCCATACCCTTCTCCGTGGTTGAAGGTTGAAGGTTACAGGCTGCAAGTTGAAGGTATTGACCTTTAACCTTCAACTTGCAACCCCTCACGTGGGCAGCGTGACGTTGACGGTCGTGCCCTCGCCCGGCGCGCTGTCCAGCTTGAACTTCGCGCCGATGGATTGGGCGCGCTCGCGGTTGCTCAACAGGCCGACTCCACCGCCGACGATGCGAGACGCCGGTGGGACTGACGGGTCGAAACCTAGCCCGTCATCGCGAATGGTGAGAGACACCGCGTCAGGGCTGTAAACCAGCCTGGTCCAGACCGTCGTCGGGTGCGCGTACTTGACGATATTGGTGTAGGTTTCCTGGGCGATGCGTAGCAGTTCGATCTCGACCTTCGCCGGTAGCTCGCGTGGCGACCCGACGATCTCGAAGTGCCCCTGAGCGTGGGTATCGTCTACACAGCGCTCGGCGGCCTTGCGGATGGCCTCGTGGAACTTGGCCTGTTCCAGGGCGCGTGGCCGCAGCTCCCAGACGGACTTGCGCGCGTCGGCCAGGCTCTCGCGCGCCTGGGTGCGCGCGCGGGTCATGTAGTCCAGCGCCTCGGTATTGCTGGGGTCCAGCGACATCTCCGCGACGTTGAGTTGCTGGATGATGGCCGTGAAGCCCTGAGCCAGCGTGTCGTGAATCTCGCGCGCCATGCGGTTGCGCTCTTCCAGGACGGCCAGCTGCCGCGCCTCCGCGTACAGGCGCGCGTTGTCGATGGCGATGGCAGCCTGGTCGGCCAGCGCGCCTAGCAGTTCAGCGTGGCTGTCGCCAAAGGCGTGGGGCCGGACGGACCCGACCACCAGAACGCCGGCCACGACGCCAAACATGCGAATGGGAACCTCGACCAGCGAGCGGATGCCTTCGGCGTCGGCCATGTCGGGCACGACACGCCCGTCCTGGGCCACGTCGTGGATGATGATGGGGAAGCCGGTGCGGGCGACGTAGCCTGCCACGCTGTCGCGCGCCTCGAAGCGCACCTGGACAGGCGTCGTGTCCAGCCCGTAGCTCGCCCGGGCGACGAGGCGATCATCCTCAATCAAGAATAGTACACTCTTCTCGGCGCTCAGCAGTTGGACCGCCGCACCGACGATGGCCTCAAGGACGGTGTCCAGCGCCAGCGAGCGCGAGATGCGCTGGCCGATCTCGTTGAGCGCCTTGAGCTCCAGCGTGCGCTGGCCCGTCAGCGCGTACAGCCGCGCATTCTCGAAGGCGACGGCGGCCAGGTTCGCCATGACCTGGACGGTGTCCATGTCGGCCCGGCTGAACGGCCCACCGCGTTTGTTAATGGCTGTGATGACACCCAGCACATTGTCTTGGGTGACGAGGGGCACGACCAGGAGGTTTTGGGCCTCGGCGCGCGCCACGTTGGGCAGGTAGACCCGCGCGTCGGTCGCGGCGTCGGCGCTGGATTGCGGCTCGCGCGTGGTCATGGCGACGCTGGCGAGGGAGCCTGCCACGGGCACATCCAGGGTGTACAACTCGTCGGCGTGGGGACCGACGGCATGGCGCACTTCGAGCCGCTGCCGGTCCTCCGTCAGCAGCGAGATCATCACCTGCTCGGCGTTGGTCAGGCCGCGCACGTGCTCGGCCACGATGGACTGGACCCGCTCGACGTCGCGCTCCTCGACAATCGCCGCGCCGACGGTAGCGATGCCGATAAGCTGCTGGACACGGTGCTGGACCTCGGCGAAGAGGCGCGCGTTTTCCAGCGCAATCGCCGCCTGGCTGGCAATGGTCTTGAGGACGGCGACATCGTCGTCGTCGTAGGCGTCGTCGCGCTCGTAGTCCTGGAGGACGATGGCCCCCAGACAGCGTCCCCCCGCCAGCATCGGGACGCCCAGCCAGCTCCGCGATGCCTTGCCGACCGGCTTCAAGCCTAGCCGCTCGCAGGCCTGGGCGTAGCCGTCGCGGACGTAGAGCGGCTCGCGGGTGGCGACGACGTGCCAGGTGAGGCCCTCGCCACGGCGCAGGCGTGGGCTTTCGGCTTCGACAATGAGATCGTTACCCTCGTCGGCCGCGAAGTAGAGTTCGTCGCGCGCCTCGTCGACGAGCGCGATGTAGAAGTTCTCGGTGTTGAGGACGCGGCCTGTCTGGTCGCGCACCAGCAGCAAAATCTCGTCGGTCTTCAAGAGAGCCGCCGCCGCCTGCCCGATCTCGTTCAACGCGGCGAGTTGCGCCACGCGGCGCTCCTGCTCCTGGTACAGCCGCGCGTTCTCAATCGCCACCGCCGCCGAGCGGGCAATGCCCTGCGCCAGTTGGACCTGTTCCCGCTGGAACGTGACGGGACGCTCGTAGGCCGCCGCCAGTGCAACACCGACCAGCCGCTCGCGGTGGATGAAGGGTACAGCGAGTAGCGACGCGATGCCCATGACGCGAGCAACATTGCGGTCGAGCCGCCCGTCGCTGACCGGGTCAATCACGAGCGGCTCGCCCAGCGACATCAAGGATTGGAGTAGGGCAGGGCGGGCAAGAGCGGCCTTGGGCGCGCGCCCGGCGCTGCCGCGCAGGATGAGACGCGGGCGGGACCGGTCCACCAGGTAGACGCCGCAGTGGACGACGTTGGCGGCGGCCGCGATGTCACGCGCCGCGCGGGTCAGCACTTCGTCCAGGTCGAGGGAGGCGCTGACGGCGCGGGTCATCTCCAGCAGCAGGGCGGCCTGGCGGCGGCCCGCGCGCTCGGCGGCGAACAGCCTCGCCCGCTCCATGGCCAGCGCGGCCTGGCGGGCGAACTGCGCGACCACCTCCCCGTCTTCCTCATTGTAGCGATCGGGCTGGTAGCTGTCGACGACGAGCACGCCAATGGGCTGGTCGGCGACGAGTAAGGGCGCGCCAATCCACGACCGCACGCGGCGGTCGATGCGGATGAAGTCCGGGTGGCGCTGGACGTCGCCCAGGACAATCGGGCGGCGCTCCTCGATGACCTGACGCGCCAGGAAGTTCTCGCGAATATTGATGCGCATGGGCGCGCTGCTGACCTGCCCCTGGCCCGACTCGGCCACCACCGTCAGCAAGTCGCCGTCGAGTTGCTCGATGGCCGCCGCGTCGAACTGAATCACCGAGCCGAGTTGGTCCAGGATCAGCTTCAGGACCTTGTCCAGGTCTAGGGTCGAAGACAGCGCGGCCGAGACCTCGGCTAGCGAGCGCATCTGGTCGGCGCGGCGGCCCTGGCGGCGGAACTGGTCGGCGTTGGCGACGGCCACCGCCGTCTGCCGCGCGAACTGCTGCACCAGCTCGATCTCCGGCTTGGTGAAGCGGTGCGGGCTGTCGGTGTAGGCGACGCCCAGCATCGCCACCAACCGCTCCTCGGCCAGTAGCGGCGCCAGGAGCAGCGAGACGATGCCCCGCTCGCGGAACCACTCGCCCGCCGTCCGCTCCGTCGCCGTGTTGACCAGGGAGACCACTTCGCCTGCTTTGAGCGTCTCCAGCCAGCCCGTCTGTTGAATCACCCGCTGGCTGTCGGCCCACAGGCTGCCATACGCCGACGGCCCGAAGTGGGCGCACGGCGCGGTAGCGAGGGCCTG
>CAZLBQ010000222.1:0-9737 GCA_964557745.1 uncultured Anaerolineales bacterium | reverse complement strand
CGCGTGGACCTGGTGGAGAACCGCCTGGTCGGCATGAAGTCACGCGGCGTGTACGAGACGCCCGGCGGCACCATCCTCACTACCGCCTACCGCGAGCTGGAGTCCCTCGTCCTCGACCGCGACACGCTGCACTACAAGGACGTCATCGCCCAGCGCTACGCCGAGCTGGTCTACTACGGACAGTGGTTCACGCCGCTCCGCACCGCCTTCGACGCCTTCGTGCACCATCTGCAGCGGCACATGACGGGCACGGTGCGCCTGAAGCTCTACAAGGGCAACCTCATCGTCGCCGGCCGCAAGGCTCCCGACAGCCTGTACCGCGAGGATTTCGCCTCGTTTGGCCGCATGGACGTCTACGACCAGCGCGACGCCGAAGGCTTCATCAACCTGTTCGGGCTGCCGATGCAGGTCCAGGCCATGCTCGACATCGAGGGCAAGGGCGAGCCGCGGTACGCGCGCCCCGACTACTCGACTTTCAAGCGCGACTAACCTGATCCCAAGGTGAAATCCGCTGCCTACCCGTAGCGCCGACTTCAGTCGGCTGCCGACTGAAGTCGGCGCTACAGTGTCGGGCAGGGAGCGCGTCTCGCGCCCGCTCCTGTACGCATCCTCTTCTCAACGTGACATCTTGATGGGAGGCGATTCATGCTTGACCATCCATCTCTGACATTAGTGCCCGGCTTCCGGGCGGCGGGGGTCCACGCCCGCATCAAGGCCAGCAGCCGACCGGAGAAGCTCGACGTGGCGCTGGTGGCGTCCGAGACACCGTGCGCGGCGGCGGCGGTCTTCACCACCAACCTGGTCAAGGCGGCGCCTGTCCTCTACGACCAGGCCCTGCTGGCCCGCCGCGCCGAGGGAGTCCACGCCGTCGTTATCAATAGCGGCAACGCCAACGCCGTGACGGGGATGCGCGGCCTGGCCGACGCCGAGCGCACGGCGCGCGAGGTCGAGGCGGCGCTGGGCGCGCCGCAGGACAGCGTCCTCGTCATGTCGACCGGGGTCATCGGCCAGCATATGCCGATGGACCGCCTGCTGCCCGGGGTGCGGGCCGCGGTCGCGGCGCTGGACACGTCGGAGGAGGCGGGCCATCGCGCGGCGCGGGCCATCATGACGACGGATACCGTCTCGAAAGAGGCGGCGACGCGCGTCGAAGTAGGGGGGCGTGTTGTCACCATCGCCGGCATCGCTAAAGGCGCGGGGATGATCGCGCCGCACATGGCGACGCTGCTGTCCGTCGTTGTGACCGACGTCGCCGCCACGCCCCAGGCGCTCCACGCAGCGTTGACTGACGCAGCGGACCGCTCGTTCAACTGCGTCACCGTCGACGGTGACATGAGCACCAACGATACCCTCATCGTCCTCGCCAACGGGCAGGCGGGCAATGCCCCGCTCACGGGCCCGGATACGCCCGGCTACAACACGTTCGTCCAGGGGCTGCGCGAGGTGTGCGCGGCGCTGGCGCGGCTCATGGCGCGGGACGGCGAAGGCGCGACCAAGATGGTGACCATTCGCGTCACGGGCGCGCCTGATTTCGCAATGGCGCGGCGGGTCGGTCTGGCGATTGGCAACTCCAACCTGGTCAAGACGGCCATTCACGGCGAGGACGCCAATTGGGGACGGGTGCTGTGCGCGGCGGGTTACAGTGGAGCCTCCGTGGACCCGAACCGCCTGAACCTGTGGTTCGACGCGGTTCAACTGGTGCGTGACGGCGCGCCGACGGACTACCGCGAGGAGGACGCCCACGCCACGCTGACCAAGCCGGAGGTAACGATCCGCGTCGACCTGGGCCTAGGCGACAGCGAGGCCGAGGTGTGGACGTGCGACCTCTCGTACGAGTACGTGCGCGTCAACGCCGACTATCGGACGTAGCGACCTGCTTCTTACTGCAGAGAGGACGCCGAGGGCGCGGAGAGGAATGGGGAATCGGGGATAGAAATAAGGAGGATAGCGCCCAAAGCCTGGGCGACTATCCTCCTCTCGCTATCCTCTGTGTTCTCTGTGTACTCTGCGGTGAGGACGCTTAGCGGGTGGTCTGGCGCTCGTGCTGGCCCTGCATCTGCTTGGCCATGTTCTTGTCGCCGGTCTGTGTACCGAGCTTATCGAGGACGACCGGGGCGTTCTGCTCGAGGAAGCGAGCCATGTCCTGCTCCTGCTTCAGGTTCTCCATCAGCAGGCGCTCGACCTCGGTGTGGCCCATCATCTTGGCCATACCAATCGCGCCCATGTAGGCGGCCATCTCGTAGTGCTCGATCTTCATGCTGCCGCCCAGGTTGCCGACCTGCAGCACTTCCTTCGACGGCTTCTCCTTGTCGAGCATCTGCTTCTCCTGGAGGATGCCCGCCATGGCGGTGCACTTCTCGGTCTTGGGCTTCTCGCCCAAGGCGCTGAAGCACTGCTCCAGGTTGCGGATCTGCTGCTCGGTCTCGCGCAGGTGCTGCTCGATGCGCTGGCGCAGCGCGGGGTCCGTCGTCTCCTGGATCACCTGCGGCAGCGCCTTAGTGATTTGCTGCTCGGCATCCAGGATATCACCCAACTCGTGCAGGAAATAGTCGTGGATCTTATTCATTGGCATGTTTTGCTCCTTCTAGACTCTGACTAGCTTCGGGTTGAAGTCCCACTGCCCAACGCAGGGGCGCATCCACAGGAGCAAGACGTATGCCATCTTACACTAAGGCCCAGTTGGCTCCACCGGACAGCGTCTCCCAGCGCACGGCGACCTGGCGAGGGCGGGCATTCAGCGGCAGCGTGACCTGGGTCGGGAGGGGCGTGGGCCGCCGACTGTAGTCGCGCCTCGCCTGCCACCGCGACCGAAACTCCCCATCGTAGTCCCAATCGACCGCCCAGTACTCAAGCTCGTCTGTCTCGCCGCTCAACCGCACGAGCAGTCCCGCATCGCACGTTACCATCTCCACCTGTATCCCTCCCTGTCCCGTAGCGCCGACGTGCGGCGCCTCCTTGCCGACTGAAGTCGGCGCTACGGGGCGTCCTTCGCCGGCCGCCGAGCCTTGCGGCGCCTCCTTGCCGACTGAAGTCGGCGCTACAGACTCCCGTGCGCCTGCCTCCGCCACCTCGTACACCGTAAACGGCGCGGCGCCGACCGCCAGCAGCCGGGCGCGAGCGACGGCAATGCCGGCCGGGCTGGCGTCGAGGCCCAGCCAGCGCCGCCCCAACGTCGCGGCGGCGACGATCGTCGTGCCCGCGCCCGCGAAGGGGTCGAGGACCAGGTCGCCAGGGTTGGAGGACACAGTCACGATGCGACGCAGGAGGGCCAGCGGCTTCTGCGTCGGGTATCCGGTCCGCTCGGCGGGCGGGAGGTGCATCATATCGGGGATGTCGAGCCACAGGTTATCCAGCGGGACGTGGTCCACCAGGCGACCGTCGGCTGTCTCGTCGAGGTAGTACTTAACACGCCGCCGACCGGTGCGCGTGGTGTGGATGCGGCCCTCGGCGGCCAGTTGGGCCAGGCTGGCCTCGGTGTAGTCGCCCGGCGGGGCGGTGCGAAACCAGCGGCGGCGCTCGGCATCCCAGTGCGCGCCGCGTCGCGGAATCTCGCGCTCCACCAGCATGCGGTGGAAGACAAAGGCGTCGCTCTTCGAGTAGAAGAGCAGAGTATCGGTGACACGCCCGTACTGGCCGCTGGCCGCCTTGCGTCCGAGTGACGCCGCGCGCCGCCAGACAATCTCGTTACGAAACTGGTCCGGGCCGAAGATCTCGTCCAGTAGGACGCGGGCGTAGTGAACGGCGCGCCAGTCCAGGTGGAGGTAGAGGCTGCCCGTATCGGCCAGGAGGGTGTAGAGGAGGCGCAGGCGCGGGTAGAGCATGGCGAGCCAGTGGTCCAGGCTGGGCCAGGCGTCCTTGAAGGCAGGCCGCCGCATCACTTGGCCGTTGGGCAGGACGAGCCGCTGCTCGTACAGGGCGTCACTCACGAACGGCGGGTCCAGGTAGACCAGCCCGACCTGACCCGCGTAGCCGAGGGCCACGAGCGCTTGCAGGGCAGCCAGGTTGTCCCCCTGGACGAGGCCGTGCTCAGCGACGTCGCCCTGTGGGCTGGAGACGCGCTCGACGACACGGAGGCGCGAGGCGGGCGGGTCTGGCGGGGTTTCAGTGCGGTCGTCCCAGGTGAGGGTGGCGGATGAGCGGCGGATCACGGTGTCGCCCTTGGCGGTGGGTGGCTAACCGGCATTTGCTGTTCTGTCCTATCGGGCCTACAATTTGGGCTCGTGTAGTGCGTGTCAGGCTCGCCGGACGCGGCGGGCCTGTGTTGTTTAAGGAGGAGTGACGTGCGGCGTTTGTTTGTCATGCTTCTGAGTTTAAGCCTGTTGTTTGTAGCGGCCTGTCAGGCGAGTCAGCCGGCCCCCGCACCCGACGCGATGAAGGCAGGCGTTAGCGCCGCCACCCCCGCGCCGGCCGTCGTATCACCGGTTGCGCCCAGCGGCAGCAGCGCTGCGGTCAGCGCGACGACTACCCCGCGCCCGACGCTCGAGCCGCCTAAGTTTACCTTGAAAGGCGGCGATGGCAAGACCGTCGCGACGGTCAACGGCACGGCCATCAGCCTGGGCGAATACACGCGTGAGGCGACCGCAGCCCGTGACGAGATGGTGGATGGCGGGGTCGATATCGCTTCGACCGAGGGGAAGGCGCAGCTCAAGGAGATGTACTCTCAGGTGTTGGAGCAGCTCATCGTCCAGGAGATTGTGCGCCAGGGCGCCAAGGCCCAGGGCATTGCGGTCAGCGACGACGATGTGAAGAAGGAACTCGACAAGCTGACGGCGCAGCAGGGTGGTGAGGAAGGCCTGAAGAAGGCGATGGACGCGCAAGGCCTGACGCGTGAGGACCTGAACAGCCTTATCCGCGACCGCCTGAGCGCCAACCAGCTGGCCGACCTGCTGACCAAAGACCTGCCCACGACCGGCGAGCAGATTCACGCCCGCCACATCCTGGTCAAAACCGAGGACGAGGCTAAGAAGGTGAAGGAGCGGCTGGCGGCGGGCGAGGACTTCGCAGCCGTGGCGCGCGACGTCTCGACCGATCCGGGCGGCAAGTCCAACGGCGGCGACCTGGGCTGGCTGGCGAAAGGTCAGACTGTCCCCGCCTTTGAAGACGCCGCGTTCGCCCTGCCGCTCAAGAAGGTCAGCGATCCGGTCCAATCCCAGTTTGGCTATCACATCATCGAGGTGCTGGAGAAGGACGACAAGCGGCCCCTGCCGCAGGACCGCATCGACGAACTGAAGCAGGACAAGCTGGTGAATTGGCTCGATGCCCAGCGCAAGGGCGCTAAGGTCGAGCAGTTCCTCAGCCTTGAGTAACCGAACCCGGTAGGCGCGCCAGCGGCCCAGGAGTTTCCCCGGGCCGCTGTTTTTTTCGTAACTCGGTGCGTCATGAGGGGTTATTACAGAGTGACATGGGGCAATTTACCTTCAAGAGGAGCAATGCATGCTGTTGAGCAAAGAGGCCCGTGACCGCGCCATCGAAGATGCCATGTATGAGAACTACGTCGCCTACTTCCGCAAAGCGGAGGAAACGCGGCGCTGGAAGCTGCACAAGGATATTCCCTGGCACCTGGCCAATCCGAACGTGAGCGAGGACTTGACGAAGGTCATCGAGGGCTTCTTCGCCGTCGAGTTCTATCTACCCGACTACATCATGCGCGTCCTCGAACTGGTGCGCCGCAGCCGTGGCCGCACCTGGTTTCAGGCCGTGTGGGGCTACGAGGAGAGCAAGCACTCCCTGGGCTGGGAGGGCTGGCTGGTGGCGTCGGGGAAGCGCACCGAGAAGCAGATGCGCGACTATCAGGAGATGCTGATGGAGGTCGAGCTGGAGCGGCCCTTCGAGACGCCGTCCCAAATGATTATCTATCAGATGATCCAGGAGCGCATGACGTACATTAACTACAAGAACGCCATGCAGTTGGCGCAGGTCGAAGGCGACGAGGCGCTGCAAAAGACGGCGCACCTCATTGGCGTCGACGAAGTGGCCCATCACGCCTTCTTCCTGCGTGGTGTGCAGCTCTACCTCAAGTACTACCCGGAGCGCACCATTGACGACCTGCTGTTCGTCATGAAGGAGTTCCAGATGCCCGCCGTCGACGTCATCCCCAACTGGAGCGACGTCGCCGAGAACATCCTGAAGCTGGGCATCAACAACGCGCGTATCTTCGTCAAGGATGTGCGCAACCCCATCCTCGAAGCGTTGGGGTTCGAGGGCAAGCGAGCGCTAGAAGAAGCGGCCCAGGCCGCGCGCAATTCCGCCCCAACCCTGGACTGGGACCCCCGCGCGCCGGAGATTGTGGAGAAGGCCCGCCCGGCCTCGGAAGTCCTGCGCGCCAAGTACGCCGATCCCATGGCCGACCCCAACGATGCTAACACAGTCATCACCGCTCGCCGTTCGTTCACGAAGACCGTCGGCGGTGTGAACTAGCGCCGCTCCATCCGTACCTGTCAACTCGACGGCCCCCTCGCGCAGACCCTGCGGAGGGGGCCGCTGCTTATTCACGCTGCATAGCCGAATCTCCACGTCACCGGCTGTAGAATGGACTACAATGGAGGGAGACGCGTCACGGCGCGTCTAGCCCTGTTGTTATGATGGTTAGGAGGATTGTGATGCCTGAGTTGTTTAAAGTGGCCGAGGTGACCCTCACCCCGCTGGCGCTCCTGCCCGGCGTGGGGATGCTGGTCGTCGGCCTGGGCTTTTTCGCCTACGCCCTGGCGCGCCGCCTGGGGTGGCGCTATCTGGCGCTGGGGGCGCTCCTGTGGGCGTTGACCGTGGCGCTCAAGTTCGCGTGGGCCATCCCGGTCAACGGCCCGCTCTACAAGACCGTCATGGGCGCGCTGCCCCAGGCGCTCGCCAATCCGCTATTCTACGTCTACGTTGGGGCGCTGACCGGCGTCTTCGAGGTCGGCGTGACGTGGCTGCTCCTGCGCTACACGCGGCTGGGGCAGGCGTCGTGGGGCAGAGTCCTGGCCTTCGGCATCGGCTTCGGCGCCATCGAGGCCATCCTGGTCGGCCTGAGTCCCCTCGTGACCGTGACCCTGGCGCTGGTCTCGCCCCAGTCCTTGCCGGAAGTCGTGCGGGGCAGTCTCGAGCAGTTGAACAACGTGTGGGCGGGGCTGGCTCCTGTCTGGGAGCGCTTCTTCACCATCTGGGTTCACATCTTCTCGTGCGCCCTGATCTTCTACGCGGTGGTCAAGCGCCAGGCGCGCTGGTTCTGGCTGGCGTTCGCCTACAAGACGGGCATCGACGCTGTCGCCGCCTACGCCCAGCTCAGTGGCCTGCAGGACCTGGCGGGTCTGGACCCGGTGGCGCGGCTGTGGGCCATCGAGGCGGTCGTGGGCGTGTGGGGTGTGGTCGGCATGCTGGGCGTGCGCTGGTTGGCTCGCCGTTACCCGACGCCGCCGCAGCCCGCGCCCGTCGAGGCGAGCGCGGACGTGACCCCGCAACCCGCGCCGCGGGCGTTGTAGCCATCCTGACTACGTCTTGGTGTAGCATAGCCTCATCTAGAACGCCCTCGCCTACGCGGGGGCGTTCTGGTGTGAGCCGAGAGACGGCTTGCTGTGGCTGTCCACCGCTGTCTCGGATAGATTGTGGTGTGACTGTTACCCCGTAGTCCCCAATCTCCCAATCTCACATCTCTTTATCACACTGCCACCCCTGCTTGTCGGGCATTACAGAATCACGCCTCGCAACCGGTTACCGTAAGCTTGCTGCAAGGCCGTTTTGCAGCGCGCTATCACTTCGGTGCTATCCGTGTTGGCTCCTCATGATCGCCTGATTTGCGCTTACCGCGTCTCCGTCACCTTGCGCAGGCCGCGCGGGTGGTCGGGGTCGTAGCCCTTCGCCAGCGTCAGCGCCAGCGCGAAGAGCTGGCTGGGGACAATCGCCGTGAAGGGCGACAGCCACTCCGCGACCGACATCGGCAGCGGGACGGGCGAGCGCGCCTCGGCCAGCGCCTCCGCTCCATCGCTGACGACGAGCCGCTCCGCGCCGCGTTCCCCCAACCGCTTGAGCAAGTCCACCACCTCACCATACACCGCGTCACTCTGTGGCGCGATCACCAGCACCGGGAAGCCGTCCTCGACCAGCGCCAGCGGGCCGTGGCGGAAGTCAGCCGACGAGTACGGCTCGGCCAGGACGTAGGTTAGCTCCTTGAGCTTGAGCGCCCACTCGTAGGCCGTGGCGTAGTTGTAGCCGCGCCCAATGACGACGCACTTCTCCATGTAGCGGTAGCGCTCCGCCAGGGCGAAGATGTGGTCGCGCATGCCCAGGGTGCGCTGCATGGCCTCGGGCAGGCGGGCCAGGGCGTCGAGATGCGAGGCGCTGCCGGCCATGTGGGCGGCCAGGAGGGCGAACGCCATCAACTGGGCCGTGAAGGTCTTGGTGGCGGCGATGCTGCGTTCGACCCCGGCGTGCAAGGGGATGACCTCGCCTGCCGCCTGCGCCAGCCGCGAGTTCGGGTCGTTGGTAATGGCGACAGTTGGCGCGCCCTGCTGGCGGGCGTGCTCGACGACGGCGCAGATGTCGGGCGACTGGCCCGACTGGGAGACGCCCAGGACGAGCGCGCCGTCGACACGCGGCGGTCGGTTGTAGAGGGTGTAGAGCGACGGCGTCGCCAGCGCCACGGGCAGGCCGACCAGCGCGCCGAACAGGTACTTGCCGTAGATGCCGGCGTTGTCCGACGAGCCGCGCGCCGCGATGAGCACGTAGCGGGGGTTGGCGGCGCGAAGGGTGGCGGCCAGGTGGCGCACGTTCTCCCCCTCCTGCTCGATGAGGTGGGCGAGGACGGTGGGCTGGTCGTGAATCTCGGTGTGGAGGGTGGAGGTAGCCATGGCAGTTCTCTTATGATGGGCGAGACGAGCGGACACAGAGGTGATTATACCCGTGGCCCGGGTGGGGCGCAACTGACTGATTGGGCGAAGTTTTGGCAAATACAGGGTATTGCATAACACGCGTTAGCTCTTTCGCGTTAAAAAACGTGAAGGGGACTAGAGACTACGAAAGCGACTGTAAATGAGCCAGGCCATCACTGAGTCTTCATTGCAGGCCGCTGCTCAGCAGATCGTCGCGTCGAATGCCGTCCAGGCGATTGGCGTCGCCTGGTACGACAAATCGCACCGCGATTTTGTCTGGGCGGCCCTGGCCGGTCCGAGTGAGAGTAAGACGGCCCTCGCCAGTCTAGCGCAACGCGTCGTGAACGGCGGCGCGCCGGTGCGAGAGCCACTCGGCAGCGGCGGCTGGGCATGGGGCGCGCCGGTGAATGGTACGAGCCTGCAAGGCGCCCTGGTTGCGATTGGCGATCACACAGTCGCCGACGCCGACCCGCTGCTCGACGTGATGAGTGAGGCCGCCATCCTGGCCGCCGACCTGACCGTCGAGCGGCAGCGCACGGCGCGCTTGCAGCGCTGGCTTACCTCGGCCGGCCGCAGTGTGGCGGCCGGCAACCTGGTCACAGGCTTCGCCTTGCGCATCAACAATCCGCTGACGACCATCATCGGCGAGGCGCAGTTGCTGCAGACCGAACCCTTTAGCCCAGTCGTCCTGGCGAGTCTAGGGGCGATTGAGCGCGCGGGGCAACGCATTCGAAGCACCGTGCAGGCGGTGGAGCAGTTTACCCACAACAACGGCACGGCGGAATACACCGATGTCAACACGACGGTCGAGACGGCCCTGGGCTTGGTGACAAGCCAGCTTGAGGGGGCTGGGGTCCGTCTCACGGCTCGACTGGCGCCCAACCTGCCGCCGGT
>CAZLBQ010000221.1:0-9744 GCA_964557745.1 uncultured Anaerolineales bacterium | reverse complement strand
GACGAGGGAAATGATTCTCCAGACGTTGCGAGACAACGCCGGCTATCTGGCGGCAGAATATGGGGTCGCGCGGACCGGCCTTTTTGGTTCTTACGCCAGAGGCACAGCCGATGAAGCGAGCGATGTGGACATTGTCGTGGAGTTTCAGCGCCCCATTGGCCTCAAATTCGTTGAACTAGCCGAGTATCTTGAGCGTCTCCTGGGCAAGCAAGTGGACATCCTCACGCCGGTTGGCATCCAGAACATCCGAGTGAGCCGCGTCGCGCAGAGTATTGCCGAGGACATCGTGTATGCCTGAGCGGGAGAACGCCGACCTTCTGAACGACATCTGACGAAGCGGCGGGCGCGGTGTATCGTTTGCGGCAAGTTGTGGAGTGTGTCTCTTACCCTCCTCTCAGCCCGGTCTTAGCGCGTTCTCATTCGCGTCGTGTACCCTCTCTCCATAGAATATGTGGAATATGGGATAATCTTTCAGGAGAGTAGGACCCGATGCAATATTTGACGCTGCCCCGTTTGTTGTTAACCCTCTGCCTTGCGGCGCTCCTCATAGCTCTGGTAGGCTGCAACACCGCGTCGACGACCCCCGCTGCCCCCGTCGCCCAGGCGCAGCCGACGAGCGCGCGGACCCAGGCCGCCCCCACGCAGGCCGTCCCCACGCGCCAGCCGACCGTCGCTGCCACGACCGCACCCGCCACGGCGACTCGTCCTGCCGCGACCGCTGCACCGACACAAGCGCCGACCCAGGCTCCGACAGTCGCTCTGACGCCAGCGCCGACCCAGGCCGCGCCGACGGCTGTCCCCGCCACGGCGACGACTGCGGCGCAGGCTGCGCTGCCCGCGCCGACGTGCAAAGCCGGGGCGCTGACACCGGCGCAGACCGAGGGGCCGTACTACAAGGCGAACCCGCCGCAGCGCGCCTCGCTGCTCGAAGCCGGCATGGCGGGCACGAAGATTGTGCTGACGGGCTACGTCCTGGACGCCAACTGCCAGCCCATCGCCAACGCCCGCGTCGACTTCTGGCAGGCCGATGGGAAGGGCGCCTACGACAACGCGGGCTACCGGCTGCGCGGCTACCAGTTGACCGACGCCAACGGGCGCTACAGCCTGGAGACGGTCATCCCCGGCGAGTATCCCGGTCGCACCGAGCACATCCATGTCAAGATCACGCCGCCCAACGGGCGCACCTTGACGACCCAGGTCTACTTCCCCGGCGTCGCCGCCAACAACCGCGACTCGATCTATAATCAGGCCCTCCTGGTCAAGATGCAGGACGACAGGGGTGATGTGAAGCGCGCTACATTTGACTTTGTGGTGAACGCGCGCTAGACCCGCCCTGCCCCTTGACAAAGCCGCCCGCTTTTGCTATGCTTGTTCATGATGCTACGTGTTGCTTCTTCAAGCAACACTCCTGAACGGCATAGCACTGGCGGGCGGCCTGTCTGCCGTTGACTCGGAGGGGGCGTGACTCAGTCCTGGTGGAAGTTGTCGTGTCTCGTGCTCGTGGTCGTGAGCCTGGCCGCGCTCGCCGGGTGTTCGGGGGTGGCGCAGGCGCCGCCGACGCCCACGCCTGTCCCGACGCCTATCCCGTCTGTGATGAGCCTCGACGTGGCGGGCGGCAAGCAGTCGCGCTCGCTGACGTGCGAGAGCCAGTCGGCGTCGGACCTGGCGAAGTTCTGGGGCAAGTCGGTCAACGAGATGGAGTTCTTCTACTACCTGCCCCGCTCCGACAACCCGTTCAAGGGCTTTGTCGGCTCGCCCGACTCGCCCGCCGGCAGCCTGCCTCCTTCCGGCTACGGGGTCTACGCGCCGCCGGTGGCCGAGACGCTGCGCAAGTTCGGCCTGGAAGCGGAAGCCCACACCAACAAGGGCATCAACTGGCTGCGCCAGGAACTGGCGGCGGGGCGGCCTGTCATCGTCTGGGCCACTTATGGCTTCAAGGATCAGCCCGTCAAGACCTTCACGCCTAAGGACGGCGACAAAGTTCCCATCGTCCAGTTCGAGCATACCTTCCTGGCCGTCGGCTACGATGCCAATGGTATCACCGTCATCGACCCGCTGGACGCCCAGCGCAAGCAGTTCAGCTACGCCGACTTCACGCGGGGCTGGAACCTCCTGGACCAGATGGCCGTCACGGTCCGGCTGCCGGGCGTCGCCCGCGCCAGCGACAGCCCTGCGACGACCACGACCACGGTGACTGCATCTCCCCCGCGCTGGATTCCCCTCGTCGCCCTGCTCCTCCTCGCCGTCGGCGTGCTCGGCCTGCGTGCGACGCAGCAGCCCCGCCGCCCTCAGCGCATGGCGCACACGATGCAGGTTCCCATGGCCCGCCCGGCCTCTTCGGCGCGCCCTACGCCGCCTCGGTTCCAGGCGCCGCCGCTCCCCCGAGCGCTCCCCCTGCCGGCGACGGTGACCACCCGCCTCGCTGCGGTTGAGCGCAGCGCCCGACCGCGCCTGGCAAGCTTCGCCCGCTCGTCGTGGGCGCGGCCGCTGCCCCTGGCCCTGGCCGGGATCGCCGTGGGCCTACTCGTCATCGCCTGGGCCGGGGCGGTCAGCCCGTGTTTCACCATGCCCATCCTGGCCCTCGGCGGCGGCGGTGGGGTATGGGCCGGGCTGCGCCTGCAGGCGCTCCACCACGACGAGGGCCACCCCGCGCCGCGCTGATTTGGCGGGCGTGGCCCCGCCGATTATAGTTTGAACGAGAGGGACGAGGGAACCACCGCCGCGTGGCCGTCGTCCTCTTTTTGTGAATGGAGTCGAGCCAGGCAACGTATAGGATAGTGGAGTGGGTTATGAAGTTACGCTACTTTGTTCTGGGCGCGCTGAGTGGAGGGCTGACCGTCGTGGTGGCGGTGGTCCTGCTCTACGCCGCCGTCGATCGGCAGGCGGAAACTGACGAGACTCGGGCCGCCGATGCCATCATCGTCCTGGGTAGCCAGGTGCGCGCCGACGGCTCGCCCAGCGCCAGTCTCTACGCGCGCACCCAGCACGCCATCGAGCTGTACCGCGCCGGCTACGCGCCGACGCTGTTCCTGACCGGCGGGGTGGGCCGTTTCCCACCCGCCGAGGCCGAGGTCATGCGCCGCATGGCGCTGCAAGCCGGTATCCCAGACAGCGCGCTCGTCCTGGACGAGACGGCCACCTCGACCCAGGAGAGCATGGCGACGGCGGCGCGCGTGGCGCGCGAGCGGGGCTGGCGGACCGTCCTCGTCGTCAGCGACCCGTTCCACATGTTGCGCTCGCGGCAGATGGCCCGCGACGCCGGCCTGGACGCCTACGGCTCACCGGCCTACGAGAGCCACCTGTACACCATTGACCGCCTGCGCCGCTACTACACGGCCCGCGAGACGGTGGCGCTGCTGTGGTACTTCACGTTGGGGCGCTGGACGGCGGTAGACCACGTCGAGCTGGCGCTGCGGCAGTGGGAACGGACGCGCTTCCACACGCCTCGTCCCGCTGCCTCAAATGGCACACCTCTTGCTTTTAGCTTAGACAGAGGTGTAAACGAGTTTTAGGTAAGGGAAGCGACATTCGGGGTAATGTTTGGGGACGCGAGAGCCACTGGATAGCGGAAGCGGTTGCATCTGAGGCAGTTAGGTCGGGCTGGACGTGACGTTAGTGGATTGGGATGCGAGCGTTGTCGGTAACGGAGTTGGGAAGCGGGAGCGGCTGTGAGTGGGTTGGTGGAACTAAAGCCAGGGCTGGGACGTATAGCAGAGTAGTTAGTGGTAAGCGGTCGGCATGTCGGTTTCGGAAGTGGGACGCGGGAGCAAGGAGAGCGTATGCCTCAGATCACCATCATCGAAGTGAAGCCACGACAAGACCCGGCCAGGAAGCGCGTGCGGATTCCGGTGCTGGTCGTGCATCTCGACCGACCCGTCGTGGTGGAACCGCTGGTTCCGCCGCTGCGGGAGACGCCGCGACCGCAAGCGCACCTGTAGAGGCTCCACTCCCTAGTGGAGCGAAGGTCGGCGCCGAGGTGCGCCCGTGGCTCCAGCCAGGAGCGCTCTCGTGAGTAGGCCAACGAATGCCTGAGAACCCCCGTGAACCCCACGGGGGTTCACGCTATTTGGGGAACTCGGTCTGATAGGCCACTTTACAACCCGCCTGGGATGGAGTACACTTCCCCGCTCAGGAGGGCTGCATGCTCGAGTGGCGCACGGGCGAGGGCTGGTTGGACGACGAGCCGTCGAAGCCAACACGACGGCCCAGCCTGCGATTGCCGCGCCGCTGGCTGCTCGTTCCTCTCATCGTGGCCGCGCTAGCCGGCGCAGTCTACCTGGCCCAGGCCCCGGCCCGCGCCGCGCGCCTGCGCGCCGATATCCAGGCCACCGCCGATCTCGAACTGTGGGCCTGGCAAACTCGCGACGCCGCCTTCTTCGAGACGCTGGTCGATCCCGACGCCCCGGTTGCCTGGCGGCAGCAGCACGTCCAGGACTTCCGCCTCTTCCCGCAGAACTCGCGTCTGGCGCGGCGTGGCACGCCCCAGGTAGCCGTGGCAGACGTCGACATGCGAGGTGACGTGGCCCTTGTCACCCTTCGCGTCCGCGTTCCCGACTACCCCAGCGGCCCGCTGGACTACACCCAGGCGGTCCCCTATCGCTACGTCGAGGGCCGCTGGGAGCGCACCGCGCCGGACGAGCGCCTGTGGGGGCGCGCCCGCACCCTGACGACTGCGCACTTCCTCTTCGAGTACGCCGACCGCGACGCCGACGCGGTCGCGGCCGTCGCGGTCGATATTGAGCGTTTCTACGCCGACCTGCGCGCGGCGCTCGCCCTCCCCCCGCCGGTCCGCGAGAAGTGGACCATTACCCTCAGTCTCGACCCGCCGCTCGCCCCGAGCCGCACGACGTCCCCCACTGCGGTGCGCGTCACGTCGCCCGCCCTGGCGCAGATGCCGCTCGGCATGACCCCGGCTCGTCATCTCAAGCTCGCCGTCGGGCGCTGGTTGGGCGAGGCGCTGACGCAGCCCGACGGCTGGGCGCGCCCACTCAGCGGCGTTGAGGTGTGGAACTTGCCGTTGGCGATTAGCGAGCACGATACGCTGCGCTGGGCCGACGAGGGGTTTCCTCCAGCCGATAGCCTGCGCCGTCCTGCCCGTTGGCAGACGCTGCGCCAGACATTCGACGCCATGCCTGCCACTGAGAGCCTGGTTGACTACGTCGAGAGCGCCTATGGGCGTGAAGCCCTGACGGCTATGATGCGTGCGGCGCGCGGCGGCGCGACCACCTGGGACATCCTGCTTCCCCAGGCCCTCGGCGTGCCGCGCGCCCGATTCGAAGCCGACTGGCTGCGCTACGTCGAGGATGTACTCGCCCAGGTAGCCGCACGGAGTTAACGGTGACTGGTCATCTGGCCCATCCTCGTCAACCGTGCGCGCCAACCACCGGTCTCGCCCCATCCCCTCAAGGCCGACAGATCTTGCCTGAGTACTCCCCTTCGCCACTGCCCCCAACAAACGTGCCAATACCTTGCACGTAGCCGGTTGCGCCCGACACAATAGTGTCGTTTTCAGCAAAGTCGCCGTCGCCTACCGTGCGAAGGACAATGGCGTCCTTGGTCTGCAGCACGCCATCCTTGGTGGTAATGGTATTATCGCCCGTGACCAGAACCACGCCGGTACTCGGGGTGTCAGCCGTCGCGACCAGGCTGGAGCCTGTGAAGAACGACGTCCCCTTGATGTCGCCCTGGTAGAGGCCCATCGCGCACAAGCCAATGGGTGACATACAGCCTGAGCCGGAAATGGTCTGTAACGTGAACGAGCCTTTGACTTTCTTGCACGGCTCAGCGGCCAGGGCGCCGCTGGACACCAGGGCTAGCAATCCGGTGAGCACGATAACCGGCAGGGCGACCTTGAGCCAGCGAGAGCGCGGATGGGTAGACATGGCAGCAACCTCCTTAGATAGCCGAAGCGGATTGCTATGTAGTCTCGCGCGCCATCGGAATGTTTCACGGCTCATGCCTCTCTCTGGTTGGCTGGCACACTGGTTGCTTATCTATAGTTCGGATACTGTGACAAGCAGTATCCGAAGCCGAGTAGTTAAGTTACGGCTCAATGATGTTTGAGGTTATCCAAGCAAGGAAGAGGAGATGAGTCATGAGTCAGATTAACGTGAACCCTCCATCGGACGGTGGCAGCGACCGCACCAGCGCAGCGGGCATCAACATGATCTCGGTCATTCTCGTGCTGGCGGTCATCCTGTTCCTCGTCTGGCTGTTCCTGGCAGGCCCCGGCCGCAGCGTGTTCAACGGCGGCGCCGCGGCGCCTAGCAACGCCCCGGCCCAGCAGGCCCCCGGCACGACGGGCGGGACCAACGGCGGCGCGAGCGGCGGCATCTCCGGCGGCGCGTCGGGTGGTGTCAGCGGTGGGAACGCCGGCGGGAGCGCGGGTGGCGCGGCCGGTGGTTCGGTTGGCGGCCAGACGGGTGGCGGTGGCCCGGCCCCCAAGGCTCCGTAACAAGCGCTCTTATCTTGCCAACAGGAGCAGCCTCCCCAGGCGGGGAGGCTGCTCGTTATTGGGAATAGGATTTGGGGGTGAAGGAAGTTCTGGATCGCAGAAGTCACGGAACAGCGCGGAAAACGCGTAACCCCTGCGTCTCGCCTGACCTCTGCCGCGACCTTCGTGCGCCCAAACCTCCGCCGCCCCATGAGCCTGGCGGTCCGCTGTTACGCCTCAGCGGGGGTGTCGGCGGCCTTGAGCGTCTCGACATCTTTGCGGTGCAGGCTGTCGTGGATGGCGATGATGCGGAACAGCCCCGCCAGGTCCACCTCGCCCCACACCGGATGGACGGTGCGCAGGTCCAGCTGGTCGTCGGTCATCTCGTCCAGAGTCGCCAGCGTCGCCTGACGCGCCTGGCGCAGCTCGGCCAGCGTCTCCGACCACGTCTGCGCGCCCCGCTTCTCGACCTGGCGCGCGTTGTAGCGGTTGAGGTCGAAGCCCTCGATGGGCTGGTACGTGCCGGCCGCGGTGCGCTGGGCAATGACGAGCATGCTTGCCTCGGCCGAGGCGACGTGGCGCATGGCATCGTGGATGGTCGTCCAGCCGTCGGTTCCCTCCACGCGGCGCGCGGCCATCTCGGCGTCCACGCCCTGCAGGGCCGTCTCCAGCCGATCCCGTTCGTGGGCCAATTTGCTCTTCAGCTCATCCTTGCGAGGCGACATACCCGATCCTCCTTTGCCCGCCTTAGCGCTTTTGCCTGTCCAGATAGAAGACCATCATCGCCGCCGTCAACGCCGTCCCCACAAAGGCGTTCCCCAGGATGGCGACGGGCACGGCGAAGTCTAACTCGCCGATGAGCCGCCACAGTTCGCCGAGACCGACGCTCAGTATCAGCGACAATCCCAATAACCCTAGCGTCGCCCACAGGTTGCGCTGGACCAACTGGAAGCTACGCCAGAAGCCGCGCACGGGGTCAAGCCCGTCGAGGACAATGGCCGGTAGGGTGAAAACACCGTGCAGCCAGAGCCACACGCCGAGGGTCACAGCGAATAGCCCTACCAGCGCGGCCAGCGTAGGATGGACGAGATTGGCGACGAGCAGCGCCAGCGTCAGCGGAATGCTGACCAGGAAGACGACGACAAACAGGAGGATATCGAGGAGCATGATCCAGCCGGTGGTCACCAGGACCCGCGACATGATGTAGCTACCGCTGACGCGCTCGCGGCGCACGGCGCGGGCCACGAGCGTGAGGTACAGGCTACCGATGAAGATGCCGACCAGGGTGAGCGCCAGGAAGACTAGCAGGATCAGGAGCGGGGACGACAGTGGCCAGGCAGGGCCAATCGGCTCGACCTCCGGCGCGCCGGCCAGGAGGCTTGGCACCGCCAGCGGCCACAGCCCGCCAAAGCCGAGCGCCCCCGATAGCACTTGAAGCAGGTTGAGCCGCCCCGCGCTGTCGATCACATCCTGGAGGGGGCCGAGCGAGGTCTGGTCGACGGGGAGCGCCTGGAGTTGCGACAGGGCCAGGTCGCGCCAGGCGTCGCCGAGGACGAGGCGCGGGCCGAGCCAGTACAGCAAGTCGAGCGCAGCGGCGATGGCCAGCGCCGCGAGCGCCCCGACGGTGAGATTGAAGCCCTGGGTCAAAGTGTCGATCACGCGCATGGGCAGGGCGCGCGCCTGGGTTGTCCTGTTCACGCTCCTATTCTAGCACACTTTTCGGCCCTGGCTATAATCGTGCTATACTTTCTTTAACCCCTTTTAAGTTCAGGTTGTTCTATCGATGTCTCAGTCAAGCCTCAACTGGCAGTTTCACGACGACGACGAAGCCGATCTCTTGCCCGAACCGCCCCCCCGCCCGCGCCGACAGTTGTCCTGGGGAAAGGTCCTTGCCTGGCTCGGACTGGGCGCCCTGGTCCTGGCGCTGGCCGGCATAGGTGGGTTTGCCTTTGGCCGCTATCAGCGCTCCACTACGGCGGCCCGCGCCGACTTGCAGGCAGCGCTCGATATCGAGACGTGGGCGTGGCAGAGCGGCAATCGCCAGCTCTTCCTATCCAACCTCGACCTGGCCGCGCGGCCAGACTGGCGGCGTGACCTGGAGCGCCAGTTTGAGACGAGCGGTCGCGACATTCGCAGCGTGTCACTGCGCAGCTTTCGCTTTGTCAAGGATGACGTGGTCCAGGCGGAGGTGGATGTCCTGGGCGCGCATGGCGTCCAGCGCGAGCAGCGCTACTATCGCCTCATCAACGGTCAGTGGCGGCGCACGTCGAGCGCATAAGGCGCTCCTCGTCTCCTCCCCATCCCCTGGTATCGCCCGTCCCTGACTCACCCCAGCAAGGAGGCTCCTATGCGCCCCGGCCTCCATCCCGGCTCGGCGACGACAGTTCATACCGTCGTGCGGCCTGACATGGTCGCCACGTTTGACGAGCTTGGCCCCACCCACCCCGTCTATGCGACATGGAACCTCGTGCGCCACATGGAGGAAGCGTCGCGCAAGCTGCTCCTGCCCTTCCTGGAAGGCGATGAGGAAGCCGTGGGTTACGCTGTCAGCGTCACGCATCTGGCCCCCGCCCTGGTGGGCCGCCATGTCGACGTGACGGCGCACCTGGCGTCGCTCGACGGGCGTGAGGTTGTGTGCGACGTTGTCGCCCATTCCGGCCACCGCTTGATTGGGCGCGGCCGCACCACCCAGATTCTCACCACTAAGACTTGGCTCGCCCAGCGGCTGGCCGAGCTAGAGGCGGAGGGACCAGTCCTATGAACCTGAACACCCTTCCCTGGTGGAGTTTCGCACTCCTGTCGGCGCTGTTCGCCGCGCTGACCACCATCTTCGCCAAGCTGGGCGTCCAGGACGTCAGCTCCACCCTGGCGACGGCCATTCGCACCGTCGTCATCTTGCTCATCGCCTGGGCCATCTCCATCGGCAAGCAAGAACTGGGCGGCCTGCAAGGGCTGACCACGCGCACGTGGGTTGTATTGGGGCTATCGGGCGTCTGCACCGGCCTGTCCTGGTTGGCCTACTTCCGCGCTCTGCAGGTCGGCCCTACGTCTCGCGTAGCGGGGATTGACAAGATGAGCCTCGTCCTCATCCTGATCCTGTCGGCGCTGTTCCTCAAGGAGCCGCTCGACGCGCGCGGCGTGTTGGGCGTGGCTCTGATCACCGTGGGCACGTTGGTCCTCGTTCGCTGAGCCAGCTTGCCCAGCGACGTGGGCGGTTTAGTAACACGCTCTGTAACGCCTGAGGTGTATCATAGAGTCCGTGTCGAGCCGGGCGCCACTGCGCCGAGACCAGCGACGGCTCGCCCAAGGAG
>CAZLBQ010000220.1:0-9801 GCA_964557745.1 uncultured Anaerolineales bacterium | reverse complement strand
CCGAAGACTTGTTTGATGGGGCGCAACACGTGCGCCAGGGCCTCCGGGCCCATTTTAGACGCTCAGCCGGCGCAGTGGGCAAGCGTCGTCAATCGAATCGTCGTGCGGTCCATGCGTAAAAGCCTCAAGTGCTACGCCGAACGCATCGGGATGTCGCGTCGGCATGGGGGCCGACTCAAGTCGGCGCTACAGTGTCACCCCCAACGGAGTGAGGGGTCTGCTCTGCCCAAGTCGCCAGAGCAGATGCCCCGCTGTGTTCGGCATGACCGTTGTGAGTATGTTCCTACTGCCATAAATTCTACGCGCAGCAAGCGCCGCCGCAAAATTATACAGCGCTGAACTAAGCACGCGGCTCGTAGCGCCCCGTGTAGCCGCGCCAGCGCCCGATGGGCGCGAGGACGTTCACGACCAGCCAGCGCAGCGGCGCCGCGACGACGGGGACGAACTCGCCTCGGTACTCGCGCAGGAGGACGGCGAGTTGCAGCAGGTAGGGCTGGCCATTGGCGCGCGTTTTCCCGTCCGCCTCAAGCGCCGCCAGCGTCTCGTAAAACGTGCGCGTCTTGAGGGCCGGGCGCACCTCCCAGATCATGACCGCGTCCTCATCCCCGCTATTACGCATCGTATGGGGTGTGCCGCGCGGCACGTCGAAGCATTGCCCCGCCGTATAGACCTGCTCGCGGCCCGCCATGCGGACGCTCATCGCCCCCTGGAGAAGCTCGAAGTGTTCGTCCTGGGACGGGTGGATATGGGCCGGGGGATAGACGCCGCCCGGCTGGTAGGTGGCTTCCATGACCAGCGGCTGGTCCGGGGTGGTACTGCCCCCCTGCCGGAAGATCATGCGCTGCTTGCCGGACTGAAGGCTAACTTCGTTGACGTTCATGGGGCGGTCCCGTCCTCCTCAAGTAGTAGTCGGCAGCCGACTGAAGGCGGCGCTACGGGCGGAGGCGGCGCGCCCGCCACAGCACCGTCAGGTACAGCGCCAGGCCAAAGGCGAGGAAGTTCAACTCGCGCAGGTCGAGCAGGTTGCTCAAGCCGCTGTAGCCGGTGCGGTACTGGGCCAGGTACGCGCCGAGCGCGGGCAGCAGCAGGCGGTCGTAGGCGGCGATGACGAACGTGCCCAGGAGGACGCCCGGCACGCTGCCCGCCCCACCGACGACGACCATCGCCAGCACCATGGCCGACACGGTGAAGTCAATCTGGTCGGGCGAGATGTGGCCGTAGACGGCGATGTAGAGGGCGCCCGCCAGCCCGGCGATGGCCGTCCCGACGGTGAAGGCGAGGGTCTTGGTCCGCAGCACGTCGACGCCGCTGCCCGCCGCCGCCACCTCGTCGTCGCCGATGGCCTGCCAGGCGCGGCCCAGGCGCGAGCGGCCCAGGCGGAAGCTGGCGAAGGCCAGCGCGGCCAGCAGGGCGACGGCCAGGTAGTAGCGCGGCGTGGGCGCGCTGAGGGTCAGGCCCAGCAGTTGGGGCGCGGGGAGGGCCGACACCCCGTTCGTCCCGCCCGTCCAACTGTTGAGGTTGATGACCGTCTGGCGCACCATGTGACCGAAGGCGAGGGTCACAATCGCCAGATAGTCAGCGCGGATGCGCAGGGTGAGCCAGCCGTTGAGCGCGCCGAAGAAGCCCGCCAGCCCCATGCACAGCGCGAACACGACCACGAAGTCCAGGGGATGGGGGACGTAGGCGGCCAGCCGCCCGTAGGGATCGACCAGGAGGGCCGCGCCGTACGCGCCCAGGCCAAAGCTGGCGGCGTAGCCCAGGTCAAGGAGGCCCGCGTAGCCCAGCATCAGGTTCAGGCCCAGGGCCAGCGCGCCGAGAATGACGATGCTAGTGACGACAATCTCGCTCCCCCAGCCGAGCGCGCGGTCCAGGAACGGGTAGACGAGCGCCACGCCCAACAGGGCCAGGGTGAGGGCGCGGGCGCGGCGGTCCTGCGCCGACTGGCCCGCCGCGGCGACGGCGTCGCGGGTGGGCGCTGTCGCCAGGTCCTCGGCGCGCTCCTCAGCGGCGAAGCCGGTTGGGCGCACGACGAGCAGCAGGATAAGCAGGGCGTTGATGAGGACCGGCGTCCACTGGGCGGCCAGGAAGTAGTCACTGCCCGCCGAGAAGACGCCGAGCAGCAGTCCGGCGGCCAGCGCGCCGAGGGGACTGCCGATGCCGCCCAGGATGGCGGCGGTGAAGGCCGTCAGTCCGCTCTGGACGCCGTGGACGCCATAGGGGTGCGTGGTGTACAGGACAAAGCAGAACGCCGCCACGCCCGCTAGCGCTCCGCCCAGGGCGAAGGCGCGGCGAATCGTTGCGTCGAGGTCGATGCCGACGAGCCGCGCCAGGCCGGGGTCCTGGGAGACGGCGCGCAGCGCCTTACCCAGCCGCGTGCGGCGCAGGAACAGCGAGACGGCCACCGCGCAGGCGACGGCGAGCGCCAGGATGAGGACGTCCTTGAGGTGGACCTGGACGTCCAGCCCCAGGCCCGCGACACGCGCCAGGTCCACGTCGGGGACCAGTTCGGGGATGCTGCCGTGGGGGACCTCCGGGATGCCGGGGAAGCTGCGGTGCTCGCCCGGTATCCAGCTCGGCAGCAGCTTGCGCCACACGAGCGCGGCTTGAAAGAGGATAAACGAGAGGCCAAGGGTGGCGATGAGGGGGGCGAGGTGCGAGCGGCCGCGAAAGGGTCGAAACGCCGCCGCCTCGATGCCGACGTTGAGGAGCAGGCCGAACACAACGGCCACGGCCAGGACGAGGAGCAGGTACAGGGCCAGGGGCAGCCCGGCCATGCCGGGGTACAGGTCGAGGGCCGTGATGACTGTCGCCACGAGGACCGTCGTCAGGGCGAACAGGTCGCCGTGGGCGAAGTTGATGATGCGCACTACGCCGTAGACCAGCGTGACGCCGACGGCGTTGAGGGCGATGACCGCGCCGTTGGAGAGGCCGATGACGAGGAGGTTGAGCAGGATCGCCGCGCACCCGCCCTCACCTAAGCACTGCATAGGGACAACTACGACTTGCGCACGTACTTGACGCCGGGGACCGTCTCGAAGTCAGCGTCCTGCGTCCACAGGGTCGCGTTGTGGGCGCGGGCCGTCGCGAGGATGATACTATCGGCCATGGCGAGTTTCAATTGATTACTCAGATCAGCCGCGCCCAAGGCGATCGTCAAGTCCAGGTCCACGACGCTGCCCTGGATCATGATGGCCACGGCTGCCTGGGCCGCGTCTTCCCCCCGTTGCTGTAGTACGCGCTTGTAGACTTCGTAGACGCTCACCGTTGGCACAAGCAAGTTATCCATTATCGCGATGGCGTCGGCGAAGAAATCGGCGTTAGGGCCATCGCCAAAGTATTCAAGCCAGCCAGACGAGTCGACAACGTTCATAGGCGATCTGGCTCACGCTCAACCGTGGTGTCGATGCCCGCCAGGAAGCCGCGCGCCTCTTCGATCGGCAGGACGGGAACCAGGACAATCCGATTGTCGTACTGAAGCACGGCGATTTTCTGCCCTGGGGTGATATGCAGGGCCTCACGCACTTTCTGCGGAATCACAATCTGGTACTTAGGCGAGACGGTGACGATTGTCATACCTTCTCCTCATCGATGCCTACAGTGTTTTACAGAGCAGAGTATACCGCAACCCGGAGGGAATGTCCAGGAGCTTCATCTGCCAAGACCTGACAGGTTTTGAAAACCGGTCAGGTCTACGGGCCACCACTTCAAAACAGCAGCCGCACCGCCACGTAGGCCGCGAAGGCCGCCGCGACGACGTAGCTCACGCGCATGACGTGGCTGTAGTTGGCGCGGATGGCGGCGGGGTCGAAGCGACGCCGCCAGCGCTCAATGTCGGCCAGGATGAGCAGGTAGAAGGCAGCGACGAGCAGGGCGTCCCAGGGGCCGAAGCGCCGCGCGAGCACGAAGGCGATACACACCAGGGCCACGCTGAACGCCGTCTGGGCGAAGCGGAAGGCGCGGTTCGGCCCCCAGCGCACGGCGAAGGTGATGTCGCCGCGCTCGCGATCCTCGCGCACCTGGTAGATGTGGGTCAGGGGGTAGAGGCCGACCGTCGCCAGGGTGATGCCCACCACGGCGACGACGATGTCCAGGCTCAACAGGCCCAGTGGCGACGGCGTGGCGCTGAACCAGCCCGTCAGGAAGCCGAGGCCGCCCTGGCCGACGGCGATGACGACCAGCGCGCCCAGCGGCCGCTTCTTGAGACGGATGGCGGGGTGGGAGTAGGCGACCGAAAGCAGGACCATCGCCGCGTAGGTGAGGACCATGCCCCAGCCGAAGGGGGCCAGGACCAGCAGGCCGAGGAGTTGGACGGCCCAGGCGAAGGGGAGCAAGGCGGGCGTCCAGGGCGGCGGCTGCCACAGCCCGCCGACCGGCCCGTCGTCGCGGTCGTAGTAGGAGTTGAGGGCGGTGATGCCGCCGAGCAGACAGATGTGAATGGTCACGAAGCCGACAACGAGCCGCCAGCCCCAGCCGCCACCCGCCAGCAGGTAGCCCCACAGGAAGATGGGGGCCAGGATGGCCTGGAAGTTGAGGCGCAGGTGGACCAGCAGGTCCAGCCACAGCGCCCCCCGCGAGCGGACGGAGGCCGTCACGCGCCGTTCCGCGACACCTCGACCGGCGCCGTCGGGCGCGGCGTGGGCGTGGTGTCGCGCGCCCCAAAGCCCTCGGCGTCGGCCAGGATGTACAGCGGGCGGCCCTTGACCTCGTCGTAGATGCGGCCCAGGTACTCGCCGATGATGCCCAGGAAGATGAGCTGGATGCCGCCCAGGAACAGGACGCTGATGAGCGTCGTGGCCTGGCCGACAATGGCGTGGCCGAACAGGCGCAGGCCGATGCTGATGAGGATGCCCAGTAAGGCCAGCGCGGCGATGACAAAGCCGAGCGTCGTCGCCATCTGAAGCGGGACGAACGAGAAGGACGTGATGGCGTCCCAGGCCAGCTTGAGCATCTTCTTGAACGGGTAGGAGGTCGCGCCCGCGTAGCGCGGCTGACGCACGTAGTAGACCGGCGTCTGCTTGAAGCCCACCCACGACGACAGGCCGCGCATGAAGCGGTGGTGCTCGCGCAGCTCGCGCATCTGGGCCATGGCGCGGCGGTCCATCAGGCGGAAGTCACCGGCGTCGACGGGGATGTAGACGTTGGCGAGGCTGGCGATGAGGCGGTAGAAGACCTTGGCCGTCACCAGCTTGAACCACGTCTCGCCCTGGCGCTGCTCGCGCACGGCGTACACGACGTCACTGCCCTTGAGCCACTCGTCAATCAGCTTGAGGATGGTTTCGGGTGGGTCTTGCAGGTCGGAGTCGATGACGATGACGGCGTCACCCGTCGCGTAGTCCGTCCCGGCCGTAATGGCGATCTGGTGGCCGAAGTTGCGCGAAAAGCTGAGGACTTTGACGCGGTCGTCCTGGGCGCGCAGGTCGTGCATGACGGCCAGCGAGTTGTCGCGGCTGCCGTCGTTGACCAGAATCAGCTCGAACGGCTGCCCCGTCTGCGCCATGACGGCTACCACGCGGCGGTAGAACTCGGGAATCGTCTGCGCCTCGTTGTAGACCGGCGCGACCACCGAGTAGACGGGGTGGTCGTGCGGCCCGCGCGCTTCGTCGGTCAGGGTGTGTCTAGCCAACGTGTCCACAGCAAACTCCTCTACTCGACCCGCAGAGCATCATGCCAGTCTGCGCTCAAGTCGCGCCATTTTGGATTCATTGTGTCAATGAGCGCCACCTTCTTCGCGCGACGCCACCCTTTGATCTCTTTCTCGCGTTGGATGGCGGCCTGGACGTCAGGGCACTCCTCAAAATAGACCAGGGTCGTGATATTGTACTGCTTGGTGAATCCCTCCACGAGCTTGTTCTAATGCTCGTAGACCCGCCGCTCCAGGTTATTCGTCACACCGGTGTACAACGTGCGTGAGGCGTTGGTAAGCATGTAGACGTAGTAGGAGTGGCTCACGATTCCCTCTCCTCGACCGACCCTCGACCGTCAGGGTTTGCTCTGGAAGCGTTGGCAGAGCAGATGCCTCCTGCGTCGGCATGACCCTCGACCGTCACCCCGAACGGAGTGAGGGGTCTGCTCTGGGAACGTTGGCGGAGCAGATGCCTCCTGCGTCGGCATGACCTCCGACTGTCACGCCTTCGGTGGCGACTTGAGGCCGCTGCCCGTCAGCGGGGCGACGACCAGCGCGTCGCCCGGCAAGGCGTCGCCCAACTGGCGCAGCCCGGCCAGGACGAGCGCCGACGTGGGCTCGACAAACAGCCCGTGTCGCGCCAGGTCCGCCCGCGCCCGCTCCACCGCCTCGTCGGCGGCGGTCAGCAGCGCCCCCCCGGTCTCGCGGACCGCCGCCACAATGGCCGCCCCGCGCACCGGATTGACGACGCGCACACCCTCGGCAATGGTCTGGCCCTCGGCGGCGGGCGTGACCGTCGTGCGGCCCTGCCGCCACGCCTCGTAGACCGGCGCGACGGCCTGGGCCTGGACGCCATAAAAGCGGGGTACGCGGGCGATATAGCCGCCCGCCTTGAGTTCGCGGAAGCCGTCCACCATCCCTAGCAGCAGCCCGCCCTGTCCCACCGGAGTGATGACGGCGTCGGGGGCGCGGCGGCCCAACTGCTCCCACACCTCCCACGCCGCCGTCCGCAGCCCGCTGTTGAACAGCGGGTTCCAGGCGTGCGAGCCGTAGACTGTTGTCTTGGCGGCCTGGATCGCCGCCTCGGTCGTCGCGGCGCGCCCGCCCGGCACCTCGACCAACTCCGCACCGTAGACCCGAATCTGGGCCTTCTTGGCGGGTGAGGCGTGGTCCGGGACGAAGATGCGAGCGCGGATACCCGCCGCGGCCGAGTACGCCGCGACAGCCGTCCCGGCGTTACCCGACGAGTCTTCGAGCAGGTCCGTGACGCCGGCGGCCCGCAGACCGCTGATGAGCGTCGTCGCGCCACGGTCCTTGTACGAGCCGGTGGGCGACATGAATTCGAGTTTGTAGTGGACGGTGCGCCCGTCAAGAGTGACGGGAACCAGGGGCGTCATGCCCTCGCCCAGACTCACCGGGGCCGTGCTGGGCGGCAGCGGCAGGAACTCGCGGTAGCGCCACACGCTCCACACGTTGGGGTCAATGCGGTGCGGGTCGAAGGGCGTCAGGCCAGCAATGTCGAGGGGCGCGCCGCCCTCACCGCGCCAGGCGTGGGTGTCGAAGGGGTAAGTCTGGCCCGTTTGGGAATCGACGAAATGGAGATTGAGCATGCTATTCTTCCAGGATAATATCGCCGCTCTTGCCGCCGTGTTTCTCGGCCAGGCGGATGTTTTGGATGCGCATGGCGCGGTCGACGGCCTTCGCCATGTCGTAGATGGTCAGCGCCGCCACACTGACCGCCGTCAGGGCCTCCATCTCGACGCCCGTCTTGCCCGTCACCTTGACCCGCGCCTCGATGCGGATGACGGCGTCGTCGCCCTCGCTCGGAGCCAGGTCGAAGTCCACCTTCACCGACGTCAGGAGGAGAGGGTGGCACATCGGGATGAGGTCGTGGGTGCGCTTGGCGGCCATGATGCCCGCCACGCGCGCGACGGCCAGGACGTCCCCCTTGGGC
The DNA here is from genome assembly GCA_964557745.1 of uncultured Anaerolineales bacterium. Lineage (GTDB taxonomy): Bacteria > Chloroflexota > Anaerolineae > Epilineales > JAHCIE01 > JAHCIE01. The sequence continues at coordinate 2,224 of CAZLBQ010000220.1, read as the reverse complement.
AGGGCGTCGTCCTGGATGAGGCGCAGGGTGGCGGCGCGCATGACAATCTCGCCGCGCGCGATGGCAACGCGCTCGGTGTCGGCCTTGCCGCCGACGTCGACCATGCGGGCGCGGCCCTGCTCGTCCAGGTGGGTCAGGCGCGGTTCGTCCAGTGGGGTGTCATCCAGGTCAGGCATGGCGGATATTATATCACGAAGTATGCTATACTTGCACACGCTCAAGGAGAGGTCTATGTCAGGTCGTCAGGCGACAGACTATTACGAGTCGGCGGGTGGGCTGGTGGTCTACCAGGGGCGCATGCTGCTGGTGCGCAAGCGGCTGCAACCGGAAATCCGCATGCCCAAGGGCCACATCGAGCCAGGCGAGAGCCGCGAGGCGGCCGCGCTGCGCGAGGTGCGCGAGGAGACGGGCTACGCCACGCCACGCATCCTGGCCGACCTGGGCACCCAGACCGCTGAGTTCGAGCGCTTTGGCCGCTGGACGCGCCGCGCCGAGTCGGCCTTCCTGATGGCCTTGGACGACGAGACGGCTGTGGCCCGCGACGCGAAGGATAGCGACCGCTTCGAGCCCATCTGGGTGGCCCCCATCGACGCGCCGCGGCTGCTGACCTTCCGCACCGAGCAGGAGTTCGCCCGCCGGGCGCTGGCCTGGCTGGCGCAGCGACGGGGGACGAACGACGAATGACGATGGACGACGGTCAACCGTCCTTCGTCATCCGGCCCATCTCGGACTATAATTGATAACGCATTCTACGATGAGAGGCTTCAGTGTTTTTCCGACGACCCAAGGAACACGAACGAGTTGAAGAGAGCCTGGAGAAGACGCGGCAGAGCGGCTTCTTCAGCCGCATTGGCGAGTTGCTCGGCCAGGGCGATGTCACGCCCGAGTTCTGGGACGAGCTGGAGGAGTTGCTGGTCCGCGCCGACGTCGGCGTGGGCATCGCGTCCGAGCTGGTCGAGGGCCTGCGCGCCGAGTGCCTGAGCCAGGGCATCCGCCGCACCGACCGCGTCCGGACCATGCTCAAGGAGCGGCTGGTCGCCATCCTGGACGAGCCACGCCACACCCACGCCGAGGGCATGGAAACGCGCATGTTGACGGTCATCCTCGTGGTGGGCGTCAACGGCTCGGGCAAGACGACGACCATCGGCAAGCTCGCCAAGTGGCACAAGGACCAGGGCCGCAAGGTCATGGTCGCGGCGGGCGACACGTTCCGCGCGGCGGCCATCGACCAGTTGAAGGTGTGGGCCGACCGAGCCGGTGTCGAGATCATCGCCACCAGCCAGGGCGCGGACCCGGGCGCCGTCGTCTACGACGCGGTCGCGGCGGGCCTGGCGCGCCGCATGGACGTCCTCATCATTGACACCGCAGGCCGCCTGCACACCAAGTTTGACCTGATGAAGGAGCTTCAGAAGCTGCGCGCCATCGCCAATAAGCAGGTCCACCGCGCGCCGCACGAGACGCTGCTCGTCCTCGACGCGACGACCGGCCAGAACGGCCTGACCCAGGCGAAGGTGTTCGCCGAGTCGACGCCGTTGACGGGCCTCGTCCTGACCAAGCTCGACGGCACGGCGAAAGGCGGCATCGCCTTCGCCATCGTGCGCGAGCTCAAGGTCCCCATCCAGTTCATCACCACGGGCGAGAAGATCGACGACATCGCGGCGTTCGACGCCCGCGAGTACGTGGACGCCCTGTTCGAGACTCCCGCGCCGCAGCGCGCCTGACCCACCGACCGTCGCCCACCGACCCCAACCCACGGCGCGGGCCGTCGGGTGGTGGTCGGTGGACCTTTTTAGAGGAGCATTCTTATGTTTACTGACCCCGCCGCCCACCTGGCCGACCTCAACCAGCGCATCGACGTCATCTGGGGGCGTCTTTGACATCGAGGACAAGGAACAGCAGGTCGCGGCCCTCGAGGCTAAGACCCAGGCCGAGGACTTCTGGGCCGACCCACAGCAGGCCCAGGTGGTGATGCGCGAGATCGCGGGCCTGCGCGACGAGATCGACACCTGGCGCTCGGTGCGCCAGCGCGGCCTCGACGCGGCCGAGCTGTGGGAGATGGCCGAGGCCGAGGACGACGAGGGGACGCGCCGTGAGATCATCGCCGAGGCCGAGGCGCTGACCCAGGAACTGGACGCCCTGGAGTTCCGGCTGCTGCTGTCGGGGGAGTATGACCGCAACAACGCCATCCTCAGCATCCACGCCGGGGCGGGCGGCACCGAGGCCC
>CAZLBQ010000219.1:0-9814 GCA_964557745.1 uncultured Anaerolineales bacterium | reverse complement strand
GGGGCTGGCGCTGGCCGTCCTCTGGCCCCCGTCTGGCCTGCCGCCCTTCCTCCTCGCTGGCACACTCTTGACCCTCTGGCTCGGCAACCGCCGGTGGCGGCTCTTGCCGTCGCCCGTGGCCGCCCTGCTCCCCCTCGTGCTCGTCGCCAGTCTCGCCGTGCTGCGCCTGGCGCTGGCCGACTATCGGCCGGCGCTGGCGGCCTGGCGTACCTTGGACGAGCAAAGGGTGACGCTGGTGGGGGTGGTCGACGAAGACCCGGCCCGCGTGCGGGGCACGGTGTCGGTGCGGCTGACCGTCGAGGGTGTCCAACACGATGGAGCGTGGGCGACGCCGACGGCCGTTTGGGAGGCGGGCGACCCCCGCCGTGTGATCTGCGCCTGGCTCAGCGGCCTGTGCTACCCTGCGCCACGCGTCCTGGCGCGCCTCAACCTCGACCGCTTGCCGTATACCCCCGGCGAGCCAACCCTTCGCTATGGCGACCGCCTCATCCTGAGTGGGACGCTGCGCGAAGCGCCGGTCTACGAGACGTTCCCCTACCGCGAGGCGCTGGCGCGGCAGGGCGTCTATGCCCTGCTGAGCTATCCCAGTGTCCAGCGCGCGGCCGCCGCGCAAGGCCCGCCGCTGCGCCAGGCCGCCTCTCAGGTCCGCGCCTGGGCCGAAGGGCTGCTGCGCGACCTCCTGCCCCGCTACCCGAACCAGGCGGGCCTCCTGGCGGGCGTCCTGCTCGGTCTCGACGACCGCGTCCCGCCGGATGTCACCGATGCCCTGCGCGCCACGGGCCTGTCGCACATCGTGGTCGTGTCGGGCTACAACATCACCATTCTCGTCGTGGCGCTGGGCGGCGTTCTGGTCGGCCTCCGCCTGCTGCTAGCGTTGCTGGCCGAGGTGGGTATCGCCGTGGGCCGGCGCAAGGTCCATCATGCCGCGCTGTGGAGCCTGCGGCGGCTGTTTCTGACCGGCTGGCTCAGCCTGGGCCTGACGCTGGTAAGCCTGCTGTGCTTCGCCTTCCTGGTCGGCCTGAGTCCGTCAGCGGTGCGGGCGACGGTCATGGGCGCGGCCGTCGTCGTCGCCGTGTTCCTGGGGCGTCCGACCAGCGTGCTGACCAGTCTGGCCGCCTCGGCCTGGCTGTTGACGCTGCTCCAGCCGTGGGCGGCCCTCGATGTTGGGTTCCAGTTGAGTTTCGCCGGCACGCTGGGCCTCGTCGTCGTCGGGCCGTTGCTGGGCGAGGCGCTGCGGCGGGGCGGCTGGCGGCGCGACCGGCTGGCCTGGCTGCGCGAGGCGCTAGCGGCGACGCTAGGCGCCACGCTGCTGACCGCGCCCCTCATCGCCCATTATTTCGGCTCGTTCCCGACGGCGGGTCTGGTGGCGAACCTGCTCGTCCTACCGGCCCAGCCGCCCGCCATGCTAATTGGCCTGGCGGCGGTCCTGGTCGGCGGCGTCTGGCTGCCGGGCGGCCAATGGCTGGCCTCGCTGGTCTGGCTGCCCCTGGCCTACAGCACGACCGTCGCCGAGTGGCTGTCCCACGCGCCGGTATGGAGTGTCTACCTCGATGGACGCGGCCTGGTCGTCGTCTACGTAGCCCTGGCCTTGGGCGCTGCCTTGTTAGCCCACTACCAGAGGACCACCGACAGGCGCGCCCCGACATCGCTACCAGGGCCACTAGCGCCGGTGCTGCCGTCGTCCGTTCCCGCGCCGCCAGCGCTCAGGCCGTTGTCGGCGCCCGGCACGGTAGTCGCCCTCGCGGAGCGGCCAGGTCCGTCGAGCGGCCACCGCCCGCGCCGCGCCGCGCCGACCTCCCCGGGACTCGGTCCGGCTTCAGGCTACACCTTTGGCCCACCGCCGTCGCCCGTGGTGAACCAGCCCATTGAGCCGCTGGGGAGCGCATCCGCTGCCCCGCCCGGCCCCATGGCGGTCGCGCCGCCCGTATCGACGCGGCGCCCGCTCTTCCCGTGGCTGCCCGCGCCGCGCTGGTGGGCCCTCGGCGTCGCTGCCCTGGGCCTGGCGTGGACGGCTGGGGGTCTTTTGGCGGCGCGGCCCGATGGTCTGCTCCACGTCATGACGCTGCCGCAGGGCGACACCGTCATCGTCCAGACGCCGGGCGGCTACCGGCTGGTCATCGGCGGCCAGGCGGCAGAGGGTGACGTCGTCACCAGCCTTGACCCCCTCGCGCCGCCCTTCGCGCGGGCGCTAGCCGTCGTCGCCGCCACGCGTGGCGAGCCGGCGGACCTGGCCGCCTTGACACCGCTGCTGGGCCGCTACCACGTGGCGCACGCCCTGGCCCCACCCGCGCCCCCGCACCCGTCCGCCGCGCGGATCACGTGGGACCGCGTCGCCGCAGAGCGCGGTGCGAGCGCAGTCGGAGTGACGCGCGGCCAGACGGTCGCCTTGCCGGATGGTATCCAATTGGCGGTGGTCGACGTCGATGAAGTAGAAAACGCTGCGCTGTACCGCCTGACGTGGGGCGAGGTATCGTTCTTGCTGGCGGGTGGGGTGCGGCGGCCCGGCGCGTGGCCTGCCGAGCCGCCGACAGTGGTCGTGCTGGGCAGCCGAGCGACGCCCGAACTGGCCGAGCAGGTCGGCGCGCTCTGGGGGCCGCGCCTGGTCGTCCTGCCCGGTATCGAGAACCCCTTCGATGCCGAGGCGCTCGGTGAGCGCGTCCGCGCCACGTCATCGGCCTCCGTCATCGAGGCGGGCGCGGGGCTTATCCTGACGACTGACGGCCGGCGGTTGTGGGTCGCCAGGGGACAGTAGCAGGTCCCCGCCGTTTTCCAGAGCAGCCCCAGCCGCCAGCCACGGTGCTCAGGCCGTGGTTATGCGGGATACAAGGTTTCTGCTAGGCGATGACCGTGCCCTGAACGGCACGGCTTATGCGCATCTCCGCGCACTTGGCAGATGGCCCGCTCGCCTGTATACTCATAAGCAACCATTACTCACGCCTTCGCGCCGCGAGACAAGACATGTCCATCCGTCGCTGCCTGCTGTGCCTCGCTCTCCTGCTCACGCTCCCCCTGGCCGGGTGCGCGCCCGGCTTCCTGATGGCCGAAGCCGTCCCGACGCCTGAGCCGACGCGGACGCCGCGCCCGACGCTCCCCCCGCTGCCCACCATGACGCCGACGGCGACGGCCACCCTCAAGCCAACGGCAACGCGCACACCCGTTCCGACGGACACGCCACCGCCGACCGCGACGCCTCTACCCACGCCCTATGGTGGCGGGCGGCCGGCGACGCTGAGCATCCCCGCCATTGGCGTCAAGGATGCGCATGTGGTGGACGTAGGGATAGAGGCGAATGGGGCGATGGAGACGCCGAAGGGGTGGTGGGATATTGGCTGGTACAAGCTGGGGCCGATCCCGGGCCAGGTGGGGAACTCCGTCCTGTCGGGGCACTACGACAGCGACCGCGCGCCGGCCGTGTTCTGGAACCTGCACCGCCTGAAGAAAGGCGACCGCATCTACGTCGGGATGGAGGACGGCTCAGTCCGCACGTTCCTTGTCGAGGTGGGCGAGGTCTACCCCTTCAACAACGCGCCGATGCAGCGCATCTTCGGCCCGAGCGACCGCCCGCGCCTCAACCTCATCACGTGCAACGGCAGCTTCGACCCGCGCAGCCAGAACTACAACCGGCGGCTGGTCGTGTACGCGGTGATGGAGATCGAGGGCTAGCGGTACTCCGTCTTACCGAGCGTGCGGTTGACGAACGTGCCGACCGTCATGTCGCGCACGTAGTCGATGCCGTCGGCCAGCCGCTTGAGCGGGATGTGGAAGACGGTCTCGGCGGTGTTGGGGTTGGCGATGTTGGGCCGCCCCAGCAGGTCGATGAGCGAGGGCGTGACGGGCGGCTTGGCGAGGGTAGCGTTCATCACGCCGACGGCGGGCTTGAGCAGCGCAACAGGCGTGGGGACACGCACTACCTTCTTCCCCATCACACGGGCGACTGTCTCGACAATCTGGTTGTAGCTCAGGACCTCCGGGCCGCCGAAGGGGAAGACGCCCTGGAAGTGCGATGGCTCGGCCAGGGCGCGCATGACGCCCTCAACCACGTCGCCGACCCAGATGGGCTGGAAGCGCGTCTCACCGTTGCCGGGCACCGGCAGCACGGGCGCGACCCGCAGCAGGCCGGCGATGGTGTTGATGAACTCGTCGCCCTGGCCGAAGATGACCGACGGCTCGATGATAGTATAGGGGATGCCGCTCTGCTGGATGGCGAGCAGGCCCAAACCCTGGGTGCGGGGCAACTCCTCTTTGACGTTGGGGTCCGCGCCGAGGCCGATGACGTTGATGATGTGCCCCACCCCCGCCGCCTTGGTCGCCTCAACAACGTTGACCGTCCCCTGGCGGTTGACGCGGTCCAGCGTCACGGTCCCCTGCTCGCGGTTGACGGCGGCCAGGTGGACCACTGTTGTCACGCCCTGCATCGCACGGGTGACACTCGCACGGTCCGTCACGTCGCCGATGGCCGCCTCAAAGCCGTAGCGCGTCAGCTTGGCGGCGCTGGCCTCGCTTCGCACCAGACCGCGCACCGGCTCGCCCCGCTCGCCCAGACGCGGCAGCAGGTGACTGGCGACATATCCACTAGCCCCGGTGACGAGAATCATACCCTCTCCTTGAACCCCGGTCTGTCTGCCACTCAGAGCCATCACACGCGGCCGACTTTACCCCGACCCAAAGCAAGCGGGAGGCGGCTAATCCTCCGCCTCCCGCCCCAGTTCGGCCAGCGCGCTCAGGCGTAACTCCGTCAGCGCCTGGACGGCATCCACCAGCTTGTCGAGGGTGGCGAAGAACTTCTCCATCTCCCCCAGTCGGCGGCGGTAGAACTCCGCTGTCGGGTCGGCGTGGGCGGGGTCAGCGGCTTCGACCATGCGCAGGCTCTCCTTGACCGAGCCGAGCGCCTGGTCGAACTCCTTTTTCTCGCGGTACTTAAAGATGCCCTTCGCGATGGCCCAGAAATCCGTCTCGGCCTCGTAGTAGTCGCGGCGGCTGCCGACGTTCCACACCTTGCGCACCATGCCCATACCTTCCAGGTCGCGGATGTGGATGCTGACGCTGCCCTTGCTCATGCCCAGCGTGTCGGCGATGTCGTCGAGGCTGAGCGCGCCCGGCGTCAGGTACAGCAGGCCGTAGATGCGGCCCATCGCCTCCTTGAGGCCCCAGAACGCGCTGATGCGTCCGGTGCCCTGGATGAGCGTCTGCTTGGCCGCCTCGAGCCGCTCGTCGTCATGCCGCGTATCCAACTGACTCGCCATAAAATCCTCGAACTCAAGCCATAATCGTTTAGAGTATTCTAAACGAATTATATCATAAAGGGCGATGCCGCGCAATGTAGAGTTGGCGTCCCGTCAACAAGGGGTTATACTGACAAGCCATCGGGCGCCGGTTGCTGGAGGAGAGGGTATGACGGCTGAGATTCAACCCATCATGGATACCTGGCGGGACGAGCACGCGGCCGACTGGCGGTTGGCCGTGTGCGATGTGCGCGCCGAGGCGCGCGGCGACGGGGTGGCGCTGGTGGGCGAGACGCTCGACCACGCGACGCGCGACGGCCTGCTGGCGGCGTTGACCGAGCGGTGGCCGGGGCAGACCTGGGTCAACGAGGTCGCGGTTCTCCGCGATGGCGCACGCCACATGACGACGCGGCGCGTCGTGGCGAGCGTCCGCCGCGAGCCGACGGAGAAGAGCGAACTACTGACCCAGACCCTATTGGGTGAGACGGTCGAGGTTCTCAAGACCCGCGAGGGATGGGCCTTTGTCCGCCTCGACATGGACGGCTACCTGGGCTGGACGCCGCTGCACGGCCTGACCGAGAGCCGCCTGCCCGACCCGACGCACCTCGTCAGCGACCCGCTGGCCGATGTCTTTGCGGGCGCCGGCGCTCAGGAGGTCATCGGCAAGCTACCGTTTGGCGTCAAGGTGGCTGTGGTCGGGAACGAGGGCGGCTGGGCCGGGGTTGCCATGCCCGATGACAGTGTCGGGTGGACGGCGGCGGGCGGGCTGCTGCCGCTGGCAGACAGGCCGAGCGCGGATGAAGCTGGCATCGGGCATGGCCTCGCGTGGGTGCGCCGCTACGTCGGCATCCCGTACCTGTGGGGTGGGCGCGCGCCCTTTGGCTTCGACTGCTCGGGCCTGGCGCAGACCTTCCTGCGGGTCTTGGGCGTGGCGGCGCCCCGCGACGCCGACATGCAGTTCGACGTGGGGGCGCTGGTCGCAGGCGACCCGCAGCCGGGTGACCTGCTGTTCTTCGGCACGCCCCACTACACGGCGTCGGGCGTGGCGCGGTCGGCCGGCGTAAGCCACGTCGCCATCGCCCTGGGCGGCGCGCGCTACCTACACGCTTCGCAGACCATCTGGGGCGTCGGCTATGGGAGCCTGGACCCTCAATCGCCCGCCGCCTACCGAGGCGCGGCGTATCTGGGAGCGAGGAGGCTGCGATGAAACTGACCTGGGAACCGCTGACCTTGAAGCTGGCGACGGCGTTCAACATCGCCCACGGCAGCTACACCGAGCGCTACAATGTCCTGGCGCGGCTGGAGAGCGATGGCCTGGTCGGGCTGGGGGAAGCCCCGGTCGTACCTTACCTGGGCGAGAGCCGCGAGGGCGTCATGGACACCCTGGCCCGGTCGGCTGACGTTCTGGGCGACGACCCCTGGCTTATCGAGGACATCCTGGCGCGGCTCCCGGTAGGGTCGGCGGCGGCGCGCTCCGCCGTGAGCCTGACGCTCTACGACCTGCACGGCCAGCGCCTCGGCCAGCCGCTGTGGCGCGTCCTGGGCCTGAACCCGGCTCGCGCCCCGCAGACGTCGGTCACCATTGGCATCGACACGCCGGAGGTGATGGCGGCCCAGGCCAGGGCGCTCAACGCTCCCATCCTCAAGGTCAAGCTGGGCAGCCCCGACGACGTGCGGCTGGTGCAGGCGGTGCGCGAGGCGACAACCGCCGCCATTCGCGTCGACGCCAACGCGGGCTGGACGCGCGACACGGCGGCGGCGCTGCTGCCGCGCCTGGCGGAACTGGACATCGAGTTTGTCGAGCAGCCGCTGGCCGCCGAAGACTGGGAGGGACTGCGCTGGCTGCGCGAGCGCTCGCCCCTGCCGCTGTTCGCTGACGAGGCGGTGCGGTCGACGGCGGACGTGGCGCGGCTGGCGGGCGCGGTGGACGGTGTGGTGGTCAAGCTGGCGAAGTTTGGCGGCATCCGCGAGGCGCTGCGGGCCATTGACCTGGCCCACGCCCTAGACATGCAGGTCATGCTCAGTTGCATGGTCGAGTCGACACTCGGCGTGTCGGCGGCCTCCCACCTCGCGCCGCTGGCCGAGTACGCCGACCTGGACGGGCCACTGCTCATCGCCAACGACCCATTCCAGGGCCTGGCCTACGACGGCGCGCGCCTGGTCCTGCCCACCGGGCCGGGCCTGGGCGTCACGCCGCGCGGGTGAAGCCCTCACCATCCCCGCTGCGCTCCCCCTTCCTCCCCCACGCGTGGGGGCGAGCCGCTCCTTGCGTCAGGCCGTAGCTGAGGAGCGGCTCGTTGAGGCAGGGGGTGAGGAGCGGAGCGACGCGGGGGAAAGTGGGGGCCGTGAGGCGTTACTTCATAAACCGGTGGGCGACGGCGGCGGACCACTGGCGGGGCATGAAGCGCGTCGACTCGGCCATCATCCGGTTCACAAGGCCGGGCACGGTGCTGGCCTTGCCCTTGAGCATGGCCTCGATGCCGGCGTCGACGACGTCCTGGCTCTCCATCATCATCGTGCGCTGGTAGAGGGTCGGCTCCTGCCCCGCGACCTCCAGGAACTCCGTTCGCGTGACGCCGGGCGACAGGACGCTGACCTTGACGCCCGTCTTGCGCAGCTCGTAGCGCAGCGCTTCGCCGAAGTAGAGGACGAAGCTCTTGGCGGCGCTGTAGGTAGCGTAGGTGGGCGAGGGCTGGTACGCGCCGATGGAAGCCACCTGGAGGATGTAGCCAAAGCCCCGCCCGACCATGTCCCGCGCGAAGACCTTGGTCATGTGGACCAGGGTGAGGATGTCGAGTTCGAGCATGGCCCGCTCGCGCTCCCACGGGATGTCGAGGAAGTCGCCGTAGATGCCCAGGCCGGCGTTGTTGATGAGCACGTCGACCGCCTTGCCCGCCGCCTTGAGCTGGGTGTACAGTTGCTCCGGGGCGTCAGGGGCCGCCAGGTCCATGGGGATGACGTCGACTTCGACCCTGTACTGGGCGGTGATCTCCTGCGCCAGGGCGTTCAACTGCTCCTCGCGGCGGGCGACCAGCACCAGGTGGCAGCCCCGCCCGGCCAGATTGCGGGCGAAATCCGCCCCCAGTCCGCTCGACGCCCCCGTCACCAATGCCCGCGTGCCCCGCAAGCGCTTGTCGCTCATAAAACCTCCGCTTGCCCTGGGCGAACACGTAGGTTCGCCGCTACCCCCTGGACCACGTTATGGATTGGACGCCCGGCGCTGGCGGATGCGGCCGCCAAAGTGGAACCAGCCGATGGACCCGTCGGGGTCACGAACGAACTCGGCCTTCGCGTCCTTGAAAGGCGGGTCGAGGGCAATCGCCAGCGTCTCCGCGACCAACGCCAGGCGGACGGGCGGCGCGGGCGGCGCGGCGGGCGAGTCCTTGAGCGGGAAGCCGCCCGTCGGAATCGAGCGCAGCATCAACCCCCCGTTCTCGACATAAATTTCGGCGTCGGCCAGCCCGCCCTGATAGTAGCCCGCGTAGGCGGCCAACTGGTTGTCGGCCAGCGTCAGCGGCTCGCGCGTCGGCTCTTGCGCGCTCAGGAAGTGGGCGAAGGCCCACTGGACGGCCTCGGTGTGGAGTTGCGCGCCGCGGTCGGCGTTGGTAAGGACGGTGATGGCGAACTGGTGGTCGGGGGCCAGGCGGAACGCCGACAGGTGGCCGTTGGTCCCGCCGCCGTGGGCGACAGTCCGCACGTTGCCAATGTCGCGCAGTTCCCAGGTGATGCCGCGCTGCGCCCCGAAGCTGTCCATGGGGAAGTGGGGCGTCTGCATCGCCTGCATAGATGCCTGGCTCAGCAGGCGCGTGCTGTTCGGCGTCGTGCCGTCGCCAATGTGGAAGCGGGCGTAGCGCAACTGGTCGGTGACGGACGAACTGAGGCCGCCGACGGGATTGGCGTTGCGGGCCAGCGGCCAGGGGCGGGCGACTTCGGGACCGGCGTCGGTGTTGTAGTGGCCTGCCGCGAAGCGGTAGGTCATGATCTCGCCGGGAAAGAAAAACGAGCGCGTCATGCCCAGCGGGTCCAGGACCAGCCGCCGCGCCGCCGCTTCGTACGTCTCGCCGGTCACGATCTCGATGATGCGGCCGGCCAGGTAATAGCCCGCGTTGTTGTACGAGTAGATGTGGCCGAGGGGCGTCAACTGCGGGATGTCGGCCATCTGGGCGACCATCTTCGCCAATGCGTCGTCGCCCATGCCCGTGTCGTCGAACACGTCGCCCACCCAACCGCTGCTGTGGGTGAACAGGTGGCGCAGCGTGACGCGCTGGGCGACACTCTCGTCGGCCAGCCGCAGGCCGGGCAGGTACGTCCGCACCGGCGCGTCGAGGTCGAGTAAGCCCTGCTCGACCAGGCGCATGGCGGCGGTACCGGTGATGGTCTTGGTGGTCGAGCCAATCTGGAACAGCGTAGCGGTGTCGACGGGCAGAGGGTTCTCGACGCTGGTGAGGCCAAAGGCAGCGGTATACTGGTCAGCGCCGTGGATAACGCCGACGGCGACGCCCGGCACCTCTAGCTCGGCCATGCGCTGCTCGATAAATTCGCCCAGTTGGGTGAAGGTTTGTGTGTCGCTCATGCGCGTCTCGTTTCAGTGG
>CAZLBQ010000218.1:0-9819 GCA_964557745.1 uncultured Anaerolineales bacterium | reverse complement strand
GAGCAGGCGGCGACGGTGCGCCAGGCCCTCACCTGGCTCAGCCTACCCGCCCTCGACTACCGCACCGACCGCAGCGCCGTTCGGCCTGGGGACACCCTGACCTACACGGCGGTCATCACCTCGGTCGCGTTGACGGACACACCCGGTGTCGTCGTCACGGCCACCATCCCCAACGGCGTCACCGTTGACCCGGCCAGCCTCACGGGCGGCGCGACGCTCGACGCGTCGAGCGGTGTCGTCCGCTGGCAGGGCACGTTGCCGGCGCGGGGAACAAAGGGCTTCAGCTTCAAGGCTCGTGTCCCAGGCGGGGGGGTGGAGTCAGGCCCGACCTGCAACCTGCAACTTTCAACCTGCAACCTCGAAAGCAAGACGACTCTCCTCGTGGGGCGGGACACAGGGACGGCGACAGCCCTGACGCGGCTCGACGCCGCCAACCTGACGGCGGCGCGCAAGACTGTCGCGCCGGTCACGGCGCGGCCCGGTGGCGTCCTGACCTACACCATCACCCTGACCAACACGGGCAACGTCGCGGCGGAGGGTGTCCACGTCGCCGACCCGCTCCCGGCCGAACTGGACCTCGTGCCGGGCAGCCTCGATGGCGGCGCGACATATGACGCGGTGGCGCGGCGCGTGACGTGGACGGGAACGGTCCCGCCGTCGACCGGCCCGCTAGCCTATACCTGGACCGACAGCACGCTGCCGGGCGGACCTGGCTTCCGCTGGTACGACCTCGACGCGTCGGCGGGGATGACACCGACCCAGGTGATCCAGTCAGGACCGGGCCTGGACGACGTGACCTTTGGCCCGTTCGACCTGGGCTTCGACTTCCCGTTCTATGGCCGCTGGCGGCGGCAGGTGTGGGTGGCCGACAACGGCTGGCTCAGCTTTGTCGACGCGCCCAACGTCCTGTTCGAGCCACTGCGCCTGCCCTGCGCGGGTAACATCCGCTGCTCACAAGCGCCGCGCCCCGTCGTCGCCCCGTTCTGGTACGACCTGACGCTCCTCGAAGGCTCGATCCGCTTCTGGACCAACCGCCGCGACCTAGCCGTCGTGACGTGGCAGGCCGTCAAGAGCTACAGCCTCGAAGGGCCGTACACCTTCCAGGTTGTCCTCAAGGGCGATGGCGCCGTCCTCTTCCAGTACCAGACGCTCGGCGGTCCCGTCAACCTGGCGGGCGGTGGGGTTCAGGACGACACGGGGGAGCGCGGCGCGCCGGTCTACTTCCAGCAGAGCTATCTCCGCGCGGGACTGGCCGTCCAGCTCACGCCCAGCGGCCCCCCGCCACCCCCCACGCTGCGCTTCGCCGCCCGCCTGCCGCTGACGCTCCCCGCCGTCATCACCAACACGGCGACGGTCACCGACGCGCAAGGCCTGGCCCTGGCGCTGACGGCGGTCGCCGCGGTCAACCCGCCCGCCCTAGGCAGTTCGACCTTCGGCGTTAGCGCGGCCCTCGCGCCGCCCGGCAGCGTCGTGACCTACACCCTCACGCTGCGGAACACGGGAGGGAGCGGCCTGGTCCGCGTCAGCAACCCCTTGCCGCCGGGCCTGGCGCTCGACCTGGCCTCGCTGAGCGGCGGGGCAACGTACGACGCCACCACACGGGTGGTGAGTTGGGCGAGCCAGTTGGCGACGGGGGAGACACACTTCCTATCTTACCGCGCCACCCTCCCCGACGCGCCGTTGTGGACGACGGTTGTCAACCCACTGCGCGTCGAGGATGGGGTCCATGACCCGGCACTAATGACAGCGGCGACCGAACTCCAGGCGGTGGACCTGACGCGGGCCAGGGTGACTGTCAGCCCGACGGAGGCGCTGAGTGGCGATGTGGTCACCTACACCGTGAGCCTGGCGAACGCGGGCCGCGCCCCCGCGCCCGACGTGCGCGTCGAGGATCCGCTGCCCGGCGGGCTGAGTGTCGTGCCGGGCAGCGTGACTGGCGGCGCGAGCTACGACGCGGGCCGCCAAGCCGTCGTCTGGCGCGGCGACGTACCGGGGCGCGGGCCGTACACCGTCGAGCGCGTCCCCTTCGCCTGGCGCGACATCGTCGCTCAGGGGACAACGGTCCACCTCCCCGACCGCCAGGATGACGTCTCGGACTGGCTGCCCATTGGGTTCGCTTTCCCCTTTTACGGGGAGAGCGTCGACCGCGTACGCGTCAGCCCCAACGGCTGGCTGAGCTTCGCCAGCGCCAGCCGCTCTGGCACGGGCGTCGCCCTGCCTAACCCCGACGCGCCCCGTGATCTGGTCGCCCCGTTCTGGGCCGACCTGAAGTTCGACACGCGCGGCCAGGTCTACCTGCTGCGCGAGGCCGACGGCCTGACCGTCACCTGGCGGCGCGCGATTGGGCAGAACGGCCAGGGGGAGTACACGTTCCAGGCCCGCCTGGACCGCGACGGGACAATCACGTTCCAGTACCAGACGCTCAACGGCGACCGGGTCAGCTACGCGACGGTCGGCCTCCAGGACGGCCTGGGGCGGGAGGGCGTGACCGTTGCCCAGGGGCCGGGGCAGCAGGTCAGCGCGGGCGACGCCTTCCGCCTGCGCCTGCCCGCGCCGCCCTCGTTCTCGTTCCGTGCCCGCGTCGCCGATGGCCTGCCCATGAACGCGGTCGTCACGAATACGATAGCAGTGGACAGTGGGCAGTGGTCAGCAAGCAGCAAGCAGCAGGCAGCAAGCGGCGGGCAGTCGTCGCTGGACAGTGGTCAGGGGGTAGTGGCGCGGGCGGTGGGGCTGCGGGTGAATACGCTGGACCTGAGCGGGTCGACGTTCACAGTCACTGCGCCAACGGTCAGCGTGGGTGAAGCGGCGCGCTTCCGGCTGAGGCTACGCAACAGTGGCCTGCTGGCGGCGCGGGGCATCGGTGTGACGGTGCGCGTCCCGGCGGCGGTCACGGCGGGATCCGTCTTCCCAGCGCCCGTCGAGCAGGGCGACGGGCGGCTGGTGTGGAGTGTGGACGTGCCCGCCGGCGGGGAGACGGTGCTTGGCTTCGACGCGCTGCCTTCCCTGGCGGGTGCGCCCCTCGCGGCCGAGGCCCTGGTGAGCGCGCCGCCCGCCAGCCCCCGCCTGCCCACGCTCACCGCGCAGGTCGATGTCCTGCCGGCGGCGCTGGCGGGGTCCAGCCTGAGCCTGACGCCGCTCAACGCCCGGCCCGGCGAGGCGCTCACCGTCGCTCTGACCCTTCAGAACAACGGCGACACGTCCGCGCCGGTGACGGTGTCCAACCCGTTGCCGGCCGGCGCCCTGCTACAGGCGGGGTCACTGTGGGCCAGCGCCGGGGGCGCGCCCGTCTTCGACGCCCCGACGCGCACAGTGCGCTGGCAGGGCACCCTGCCGCCCCACACGCGGCTGACGCTGCGCTTCGCCTTCAGCCTGGCCGCGCCGGGTGAGGTAGTCAACCGGGCGACGGTCGAGGTGGGCACAGGCGCCCCGCTGACGCTCGAAGCGCGGGCGCACGTCGTGACGCACTGGCTGTACTTGCCGTGGATTGCGCGCCAATCGGCAGAGGACAGGAAATAGAGATCAGGCGCTAGGGGGCAGGGGGCAGGGAGCAGGCGGCCACGAGTCGGTCGTCTGGGTGGACGGGACTGGCGAGTGTCACGTCGCGGAGCTACGTTGGGAGTTATATGGACCGAAGGCTAGATCCCCACGAGCGTCATGCTTCGCTGTGCTCGGCATCTCCCGCGGCGCGTTCGGTGCACTCCACATCGGCCTCGCACTACTAGGGAATAGTTGACGGTAGGGTTCTGGACGCGGTAGGGGATTGGGTATATCATGGCAAATAAGCTATCCCCCTGATCCACAAGGAGGTTCCCATGCCCACCGAACAGAATAAGGCCATCGCCCGTCGCTTGATTGCAGCCATTAACGAGCAGGACCTGAATACACTAGACGAAGTGCTCGCGCCTGAACTCGCTAAGCGATTCAAGGAACGCACCGTTCCCTGGCTATACAGCACCTTTGGGGAGGGACATCGTATGACGATTACCGACCTGCTCGCCGAAGGGGACAAAGTGTGGCTTCGGTTAGCCACCAGCGGGGGCCACACAGGCGAGTGGCTGGGTGTTCCGCCCACCGGTAAACAATGGACCAACACCGGCATGTACTTCTTGGGCCTCGACGACGGCAAAGTCGTCGAGCTATCAGTGCTGTTTGATAATCTGAACCTGCTACAACAGCTTGGAGCCATGATTACACCCCCAGCGACGGTTGAACAGTAACGTGTTGCGACGGGCTGGCGCGGGTCGCCGCTCCTCGCTGTAAAGCAGCGAGCGGCAGCGGCCGCTGTTCCCGCCAGCGGGAAGTCTAGCCGCATGAAGGATCACACGGCGGCCAGCGTCCGGCTTGCGTGGGGCGCGCCGAGTCCACCGGCCAGTCAATCCATCCCCCGTGCGCCTCCGCTCGGCGTGACAGTCGCGAGGCCATGTTTGCAGCGGGGCCGGTTTCGGGTCACAATTGGGGTCTATGCGCTGGGTCGGAGGATGGGAGGGGCTTTTAATCGGTGATGAGATGGCTCAAGGGGATGGTCGTCGCGTTGGCATGGAGCTACACGCTGGGCCTCTACACCTGGTCTGTCCTGGGGCGGCAGCGCGGCAACCATCCCTGGTGGTTGGCTCTACTCAACACGTTTGCCGTCTGGCTCTTTCTGCCGCTGCCCTTCGTCTGCGTGGCCGCGCGGCTGGAGTTAAAGAATTAATCCTATATTAACGTGATTCGCGTATCCTGGATACGGTTGTATACGTCCTTAAGCATGGACAGAGGCGATGGGTCAACAAGTCCATCGCCTCCCTGCTTATGAGGGGGACTTGACTATGTCGCATTCGGCGCGCCCCTGGCGGCGCGTGGGTCGTATCATGAGTGTCGCCGCGCTCGGGCCGGTCGTGTGGGTCATGGCCCTCCTGTTGGTCCGGCCGGCCGGGGCGCAGTGGGCGGTGGTCAGTGGGCAGCAGGCAGCGGGCGGTGGGCAGGCCAGTGTGGACCTGGGCGTGACCAAGACCGTCGCGTTGACGACGGTTCGCCCCGGCGAGCTGCTCACGTATACCGTCGGCTACTCGGTGAGCGGCGGCGCGGCCACGAGCGCGCGCCTGACCGATACGCTGCCGACCGGCGTGACGTGGGTCACCGACACAGCGGCGGCCCAGGGGTGGACCCGCCTGACGACCGCGCCGCCCGCCTGGACGCGCGCTAGCCTACCCACGGATACGGTGGGCAGCTTCCAACTCGTCGCCCGTAGCCCGTTGACGGCGCCCTTGGGGACGGCGCTTGTCAACCACGTCGCCATCGCCAGCACGGTGACCGACGTCATCACGGCCAACAACACGGCGCAGGCGCGTCCTGTCGTCGTGAGCGGGGCCGATCTGGCCCTGGGCCAGAGCGGCCCGAGCCAGGCCCCGCTGGGCGCGCCCATCGTCTATCGCCTAACCCTGACCAACACGGGCAACCTCGCCGCCACCGGCGTCGTGGTGACGGATACCCTGGCTGCCTTCGTCAACTTTGACGCCGCCGACCACGGCGGCGTGTGGAACAGCGGGGCGCGCCTGGTGACGTGGAGCGTGGCGGATGTGCCGCCGGGCGCCAACGCGACGCTGGCGCTGACGGGCACGGTGAGCGCTGTCTCCCCCGTAGGGTCCAGCCTCGTCAACCGCGCGCGCGTCAGCAGCGTGGACGACGTCGACCCGACGAACAACGCGGGGGAGTGGGCTACCGAGGTGACGTTCCCGACCGCCGTCACCGGCACCCTGAGCTACACCGGGACAACCGTCGTCGGCCGCCCCATCACCGTCCAGGCGGTCCTACGCGACGCTCTCGGCGCCCTCGTGCCCGATGGCTCGGTCGTGACGTTCACGGTGACGCCCCCAGCGACGATTACTCCCTCAGCCGTGGCGACCAACGGCCAGGCCGTGGCAACCCTGCAGACGACACGCAGCGGCCCGGTCACGGTCACGGCGCGCTCTGGGTCGGCGCAACTGACGCTGAATCTAGTCGTGGATCCGGGGGCGGCGGGCCAGTTGAGCCTGGGTGGCGCGGCCGGGGCCGCCGTCGTCGGGCAGCCGGTCGTCCTGACGGCGTGGGTCAGCGATACGTATGGCAATCCCGTCGCGCCGACAACCGTGCAGTTCGTCCACAACGGTGTCGGGCAGTTGAGCGCGGCCAGCGCGACGACCGTCAACGGCCACGCGACAACGTCGGTCGTGTCACAGACGAGTGGGCAGGCCCAGGTAGCAGCGCGCGTAGCCACGCAGCAGGCCACGACGGCCGTCTCGTTCTCCCCCGCTGCCCCCGCCGCCATGCTGCTCACGCCATTAGGCACAGCCCAAGTGGGTAGCTCGCTGGCCGTTCGTGCCCTGGTCCGTGACCAGTTCCAGAATTCGGTTAGCGCGGGTCATAGCGTGCGCTTCAGCGTTGTCACCGGCACGGCCACGCTGGCTCCTACGCTCGCCACCACAGACGCGACGGGCGTGGCGACAACGACGCTGACCACGGCGCGGTCAGGGACGGTGGTCGTACGCGGTCAAGCGGGCGCGGCGCAGGCCGACCAGCCCATTGACGTCACCGCCGGGCCGGCGGTGCGCCTCGTCGTGGCAGCCAACCCGACGAGCGTCGGCGTGGACGGCGGTCAGACGCAGTTGACCATCAGCGCCGTCGACCAGGGTGGCAACGTCGCGCCGCAGCGCACGGGTGTCGTCAACCTGGCCTTCACCAGCGCCGTGACGGGAACCCTCGACCCGCCGGCGCCGACGCTGGTCAACGGGGTGGCCCGGACGACGCTCACTGCGCCCAACCGCTACGACGTCGGCGGGCTGACCGTCCAGGCCAGCCAGGCGGGGCTGGCGAGCGGCAGCCTCAGTATCCCCCTCCAGGCTGCCGATGTGACCATCGCGCTGCCGCCGCCGTCGGTAGGCAGTTACCTCGTCCCCGGCCAGGTGGTGACGTATACCGTCATGTACTCGAATACGGGCCAGGCGACGGCGCGCAACGTCGTGATTGAGAACACGCTCATGGAGCGTTTCGTCAATCCCCAGGTGACGCTGCCCACCGGGGTGACGACGGCGCGGCAGCCAGGCGCGCCCGGCGAGGCATGGCGCTGGCTGGTGGGCACACTGGCCCCCGGCCAACGCGGCGTCATCAGCGTACGGGGGCAGTTGGACCCTCGCGCGGCCTGGCAGACGGCGCAGCGCGTCCAGACCGACGCCTCGATTGTGACCTCGACGGCGCAAAAGCCCGCCAACGCGTCCGATACCGCTACGTTGAGCTATGATGTCTACGCGACGGATTTCCGGCCCGAGGTGGGCGCGCCGGATAGCGCCTTCCTCCAGCCGGGCTATGTCGTTCCCTACCATATCTATATTGCCGACGCGGCTCAGCAGACGATTGCGCGGCAGGCGCGCATCACGGTGACGCTGCCCGTCAGCACGTCGTTCTTCGCCTGGGAGGAGAAGCCGCCCGCGGGCTTCCCGCCAACGCCGCCCGGCTGGCTGCGCCTCATCAATCCCACGACCGGCCAGTCGGTCGAGACGTGCGCGGGCGAGTGCGTGTGGGAGTACAACGCGCCCGCCGACCGGCCCATCGCCAGCACCAATTCCAACTCCCACATCCTGTTACGCCTCAAGGTCGACGCCAACGCCAAACCCGGCCCGAACAGTTTGCGTCTCGTCACCCGCGTTGGCGGGCCCGTCTTTGACGCTAACCTGAGCAACAACATCCTTGGCGTGCTGAGCGACCTGTACGGGATGAACCTGGCCGCCGAGCCGTCGATACCAGGTGCGGCGGTGCCGGGCGAGACCCTGCGCCTGGCGATCAGCGCGGTCAATCGCGGCGCGGCCCAGGGTTCGGTCAGCGGTGTGGCGTCGGGGTTGGTGATGACGGTGACGACGCCAGCTGAGGTAGAGTTGCTAGGCGCGCAGCAGCCCGTGACGCAGACAGGGCGCTCGCTGGTGTGGGTCTGTCCTGGCGACTACGCGCCCAACGCCTCGTGTACCCGCACCTTCGACGTTCGCGTGCCGACCGGACTGCCCGCCGGGGCCGTCTTCACGCATACTGTCCAGGTTAGCTCGACCACCTCGGAAACGTTCCGTGCCGATAACTGGCGCGCTAGCGGCACGCGGGTCATTCCCGACCGTCCCAACCGTGTCACCACCGACCGCAGCCTGTTGACGCTTCCGATTGACGGCAGCGCTGTCGTCAGCGCCCAGGTCTTCGACCCCAACGGCAACCGCGTCCCGGCGTGGGACGTCCAATTCCAGGCCACGCCGACCACCCCAGCCTTGTTCACGGCCAATCCCGCCGCGGCGCGCACAGGGGCCAGCGGCGCCGTGAGCACGACGGTGACGGCCGGGACGCGGATGGGTGACGGCACACTCACGGCGCGCATCACCGTCGGCTCGTCGGTCTACACCGACACGCGCCCGGTCCGCGTCATCGCCGGTCCGCCCTACACGCCGACGCTCTCCATCTCAAACACGCTCGGCGTGGGAAGCCAGACCGGTCTCACGGCGCGCTTCACCGACCGCTACGGCAATCCCGTCGCCGATGGGACAGTTGTGACCCTGACGACGAACCTGGGCGGCTTCGACGTCGGGGGACAGGTCCAACCCATCGCCTATGCCTACACCGTCGGCGGCCAGATCCAGAGGACGTTCAGCGCCGGCGCGCGCGCCGACGCCGCGCGGGTCCAGGTCTGTGCGGGTGACGGACGCTGCGACGCGAAGTCGGTGTCCATATTGGCCGGTCCGCCGGCGCGGGTCGAGGTGAGCCTGAGCCGACTAGAGTCCGCGGCGGGCGAAGGGCCGATTGACGTTACGGCGCGCGTCCTCGACCAGTATAGCAACCTCGTCCTGGTCCGCAACACCGTTGACTTCGCGCTGACGGGCTGCCCGCTGGCCTCCGTTCAGCCCGGGTCCACCGCGACGACGGTGGGGCAGGCGACGGTGAGCCTGCTGCCCGGCACGCGGGCCTGCCAGGGCACGGTCTGGGCGCGCGTGGGTAGCTATGGGGGGAGTGCGTCCTTCCAGGTGGTTCCGGCGGCCCCGCATACGCTGCGCGTCACCGCCCCGCCATCGCTCCTGGCCAGTGGATTCCACACTACGACGGTGCGCATCGACCTGACGGATGTCTACTCCAACGGCATCAACGGCATCGTCGTCCTCAGTCTGAACCCGGAGTTAGGCACACTAGACCGCCAGGTGGTCGAGACGCCGGGTGGCGTGGGCACGGCGACCCTCACGGCCCCGCGCCGCTTGGGAGCGGTCCTCCTGACGGCTCAGGCTGGCCCGCTCACCCAATCGGTCACCGTTCACTTTGTGCCTGGGCCGGCGGCAGTCCTCGGCCTGGCTCCGACTAAGCCGTCGCTGCTCGCCGATAACCAGTCTCAACTCCCACTGGTCATCACCGCCCGCGATACCTACAGCAACCCGGTGAGCAGCCCAATTACCCTGACGTCTAACCTGGGCACGTCCCTGTACCCCAGCAGCGGGACACTCAACAATGGCCTGTTCCCGACCACGCTGCGGGCCGGGATGGTCGCCGGGGCGGCGCTGGTGACGGCGACGGTCGAGAGCCGCGTCGCCGCTTTCCCCGTGCGCTTGCTGGCCGGGCCGCCCTTCGTCGTCATCCTGACGACGAGCCGCGTGCCGCCGCGTGTTGTGGCCGACGGGCGTGACACGCTGCTGGCGACGGCGCGCCTGCTGGATCAGTTCGGCAATGCCGTAGAGTCCGGGACGGGTGTCACTTTCACCTTGACGTCATCATTTGGGCTGTTTCCTCCGTCTCTCACCGGCGCAGACATCGGGATTATCACCAGTACACTAACAGCGGCGTCGAGCC
>CAZLBQ010000217.1:0-9979 GCA_964557745.1 uncultured Anaerolineales bacterium | reverse complement strand
GTTTCTCAAGAACCAGCCCCTGACGCGGGTCAACGGCGAGACGGAGCGCTTCCCGCCCCTCGGCCTCAACCTGTTCTACCTGTTGACACCGTTTGGCCGCACGCCCGAAGACGACTTTTTGATTATGGGGCGCTCGCTCCAGGCGCTCTACGACAACGCCATTGTCACCTTGCTGAATCCAGGCGACGAGGTCGCGGAGGATCTGCGCGTGGTCCTCAGCCGCCTGAGCCTCGAAGAGTTGACGCGCATCTGGGAGGCCCTCCGCGAGCCGTATCGCCTCTCGGTGTGCTACCAGGTCCGCGTCAGCCGCATCGACTCGAAGCGCGTGACGGGGCACGGACGCGTCAGCGAGCGCAGCGTTGGGTTTGGCGACCGGCCCGTCGTGGCCGGGGAACGGCGCCTATGACCGTCACCTATACGCGGACATTCCCCGCGCCGCGTCTGGTGTTCGACCTGGTCGATGGCTTCCTGCGCGGACGTGGCTTGCCTACCGACCGTCCCCGCCCACGCGGGGCCGTCCGCTGCCTGGCCCTCGCCTCAGTCGCCGCCGATGGGACACGCCAGCCCTTCGCCGCGCCGGTCGAACTCGTCATGCAGCGCACCGCGAGCGGTTACTTCGTCTTCCTGGGCACGGTTCAGACGCCGGTGGGGCCGCGCCAGGGGTTTCTCGACGGCGCCTACCTCGTTCGCCTGGAGACCGAGTTCTATCAGCCGGTCGAGCAAGTTGTGACCTGGCGTGACCCAGCGGTGACGGTCGTTGAGGTGGAACTGCAGCCCAATCCTGCCTACCCCTTTCCGTCGCTCTTTGGCACGCCGCGCCGCCCAGGGGTCGATCCCTGTGACGATAACACGCTGCCGCCGGCCAAAGGCCCGACCCTCTTGCGGGGCAGCCTCCACCGCCCCGACGGCCGGCCTGTCGCCAACGCCAGGGTCGAAGCGCCCGGCCAGGCGCCGGCCTGCCTGACCGACGCCGGCGGGCAGTGGGTGTTGGTCTTCCCCACCGGCCAGCGCACCGGCCGCGTCGATGTGCGGGTCACGTGGCCGGACGGGACCGTCGACACGGTCGATGGGGTGTGCGTTGTCCAGGGGCGCGAGGTCGGGCTGGCCCAGACGGCGCTGCGCGGTTGGGTGCAGACCGTCGCGGGCGCGCCCATCGCGGGAGCCGAGGTCGGCGTGGATGGCTTCCCGGACGCGGCCCACACGGGTCGTGACGGGAGTTGGTTCCTCTATTTTGGTCTCAACCAGCCGTCGGCGACGGTTCGCGTGACGGCGCGGCTGCCTGACGGCCGCAGCCTCACCCAAGATGGGGTCCTCGTGCAGCCGCGCGCCAGCGTCGTGACGCCGAGCTTCCGCTTTGGCCCGCCGGAGCGCGCCATCGCCCCGATCACGGAAGCGGCAGCCGACACGACGGCGGAGGCGCAGACGGTCGCGCCGCCCGCGCCTGACAAGCCGCGCCCGCGCCGGCGGCGGAAGAAGGACGGAACGTAGACGGTCGCCCGCACCCGCGGCGACCGCGTCAACGGTCTCACCGAGAAGAGCAAGGAGATGTCCCTATGCCTGAGTATCTCGCGCCAGGCGTCTATGTCGAGGAAATCAATGTGGGGCCGGTGCCCATCGAAGGCGTCGGCACGAGTACCGCCGGGTTCGTGGGGCAGACGGAGCGCGGCCCGACGTCCCCGCGCCTGATCACGAGCTGGCTCCAGTTCCAACGGTGGTACGGTACGCATATCGGTACTGGGAGCTATCTCTCGTATGCCGTCCAGGGGTTCTTCCAGAACGGCGGACAGCGGGTCTTTGTCGCGCGGGTCGTGAACGCCGCCACCGGGACGGCTGCGCTGACGATGAAGGACGCGAATGGGGAGGACGCGCTGATTGTCCAGGCGATTGGCAAGGGCGCGTGGGGTAACAACATCCTGGTGCGCATCAAGAAAGGCAGTCAGGCCGACCTCAGTGCGCGCCCGCCGCGCGACCTGTTCCGCCTTACCATCCTCTACTATCGCGACGGCATCCCCGATCCCTTCATCGACCCCACCGACCCCAAGCAGTTGGCGAACAAGCTGCGCAAGAACCCCGACGCGCTCGAAGACTACGACAATCTCTCCGTAGTCGAAGGCTCGGCCAACTATGTCTTGAGCGTGGTCAACCCGGCCTCGCAACTGATCGAGCTCAGCAAGCCCAAGGCTGACGTCGCGGTCAAGCGGCCCGTCGACGTCGACTTCCAGGGCCACCCCCAGCTCATGATTCTGGCGGGCGACCCGGCCCTCCCACCGGCGCAGCGCCCTAAGCTGGTGGTCCAGGGGGGGACGCCGGGGCAGTGGGCCGCCCCGCTGCGGGTGACTGTGACCCCCGCTCAGGATGGTAAGACGTTCACCCTTGCCGTCACCGGCCGCGATGCCCAGGGCAACCAGGTCACAAAGACCTACGCCGGTCTCGTTCCCGCCAGTACCGACGACAACAGCGTGGAGAAGCGGGTCAACGCCGACGTGGGGCCGATCGTCAGGTTCAGATGGGGGACGACAGAGGGCGAGAAGTTCCTGCCTGTCTCTGCCCCCAATGTGCCCCAGGGTGATTTCCCGCTCACCAAGGGGACCAAGAACCAGGCGGCGGCGGCGCAGGTCGAGGGGTTGAGTGGCGCGACGTTGCAGGTCGAAGCGGCGCAGCCGGGCGACTGGGCCAACAGTCTCAAGATGAGCCTGTCGCCGCAAGCCACGCCAGAGATGTTCGACCTGACCATCCAGGGCAAGGACGCGGCCGGCAACGACTTCAGCAAGACCTACACCGGTCTCAGCCTGTCGCCCAGCGCCCCGAACTACTTCATGACGCGCGTCAACGAGGACACCGAGCCGTTGCTGCGGGTCAGTTGGCAGGGCGACCCGGCCATGCCCGTCGCCGTCGCCGACCAGCCGCTGGCCGCCGGTCCGACGTCGGGTCTGAGCGGAGGCGGCGGGGCTGACGGCCAGGATGCCAAGGCCACGATCATGGATTACGCTGGCAATGAGCTGCTGCCGGTTAACGACCGGACCGGGCTGGCCGGACTGGCGGCCATCGACGAGATTGCCCTACTGGCCGTCCCCGACGAGGTCAACACGAACATCACGAACAGCGCGGAAATCACCAACATGGTGCTCGACCAGTGTGAGACACTGAAGGACCGCTTCGCCGTCCTCAGCATCGCCGGCGGCCAGGGGCTGATCACGGCGACGGCCCCTATGCCCCCCCGCGATACGTCCTACGGGGCGGTCTACTACCCGTGGATCAACGTCTTCGACCCGCTGACCCAGGACTATCTCCTGGTGCCGCCGGCGGGACACGTGGTGGGCGTCTACGCCCGCACCGACGTGGAGCGCGGCGTGCACAAGGCCCCCGCCAACGAGGTCGTGCGCGGCATCCTGACGCGCGACATCGGCAACAAGGGGCCGTTGGAGTTTAAGCTGAGCAAGCGCGAGCAGGACATCCTCAACCCGCGCGGCGTCAACGTCATCCGCGACTTCCGCTCCGACCGCCGCGACATCCGGGTGTGGGGCGCACGGACGATGTCCACCGACGGCCAGTGGAAGTATGTCAATGTGCGCCGTCTGTTCATCTTTGTCGAGGAGTCGATTGACGAGGGCACGCAGTGGGTCGTGTTCGAACCTAACGACGAGAACACGTGGTCGCGGGTGCGGCGCAGTGTGTCCAACTTCCTGACGCGGGTCTGGCGCGACGGCGCGCTCATGGGGACCACGCCCGCCGAAGCCTTCTTCGTCAAGTGCGACCGCACGACCATGACCCAGGACGACATTGACAACGGCCGGCTCATCTGCTACATCGGCATCGCGCCCGTCAAGCCCGCCGAGTTTGTCATCTTCCGCATCAGTCAGTACACGGCCGAGGCGCAGGCGTAGGCCCCTCTGGCTGAGACACGGTCACTCGCGCTGGCGGGGGCTAGTCCCGCCAGCGCCTACAGGAGGACTCCATCATGGCTACTGGCGACCGCGATGATCCGTTCGCCGCATTCAACTTCCTGGTCGAGATCGAAGGCGTCACCGTCGCCGGCTTCTCGGAGTGCAGCGGTATCAATTCCGAGACGGACGCCATCGAGTATCGCACCGGCAAGGAGCCGAACACCGTCCGCAAGCTCCCCGGCCTGCGTAAGTATGGCAACATTACGCTGAAGCGCGGCTTCACCAACAGCAAGGAGCTGTGGGAGTGGCGGAAGAAGGTCATGGACGGCAAGACCGAGCGCAAGCCGGGCACGATTACCCTGCGCAATGAGGCGGGCGAGACGGCGCTGCGCTGGCACTTCTTCGAGGCCTGGCCGCGCAAGTGGGAGGGGCCGACGCTCAACGGCAAGACCAACGAGGTCGCCATCGAGACGTTGGAGATTGTCCACGAGCGGCTGGAGATGGAGTAAGGCGAGGCGCTGTGCAGACGTATCGTACTCCGGGCGTCTACTTCGATTGGCTGGACAAGCGGCGGCAGGTCATCGCGTCGCGGCGTACCGACATTGCCGGTTTCGTCGGCGTCGCGGCGCGCGGTCCCTTGCACCAGCCCGTCAAGGTGTCGAGCTGGACACAGTTCACCACCACCTTCGGCGGCCACATCCCCCAGGGCTACCTGGCCTACGCGGTCCAGGGATACTTCCAGAACGGGGGACGGACGTGCTGGGTGGTGCGTGTCGCCGACCCGGACACGGCGGCCGAGGCCGCGCTCGGCCTGGCCGACGAGGCGGGCCAGACGCA
This sequence comes from uncultured Anaerolineales bacterium, assembly GCA_964557745.1. Classification (GTDB taxonomy): domain Bacteria; phylum Chloroflexota; class Anaerolineae; order Epilineales; family JAHCIE01; genus JAHCIE01. The sequence goes on along the minus strand of CAZLBQ010000217.1, from coordinate 5,258 downwards.
GCTGCGTCTCACGGCGACCAGTCCGGGCGCCTGGGGGCAGGGCATCTTTGTCCAGGTCGCGCGCCAGGGAGACGATGTCTTCTCGCTCACGCTGAGCTATGGCCGCGACGAGGAATTCTGGCCGAACCTAAGCCTGTCCCCCACCGGGCGACGCTACGTCGTGGCCGCGCTCAACGGGAACTCGCGCCTGATCACCGTGACCGACCTCACCGCGCCGCCGCCCAACGGCCACATCGGGCCGGGCCGCCCACTGCAGACGGGAACCGGCTGGCTCACCATCCCGGACGGTCAGCCGACCGATGGCCTGACCACGCTCCGCCCGGAGCACTTCAACGGTTATGCGCCGCCCTCCCCGCTGGGGGACGAGCCGCCGGTCCGCGCCCACCCGTGGGGCCTGGCGGCGCTGGCCGACATTGAGGATGTGAGCCTCATCGCCATGCCCGACATCATGCCGACGACGGGCGTGATGGTCCAGCCTCCGCGCAAGCCGCGCTGCGCCGACCTGGACGCGCCCGCGCTCGACACGCCGCTGACCGATAGCCTGGAGGAGCGACCGATTTTTACCGCGACCCAGGTGAGCCTGTTGCAGGCCGGTATGCTTGAGCACTGCGAGCAGTTGCGCGACCGTATCGCCCTCCTCGATGGCCGCGTGGAAGACACGTCGCGCGAGCGCATCCTGGACTGGCGCGCGGGCATTACCAGCAGCTACGCCGCCCTCTACTACCCCTGGCTGCGCGTCGCCGACCCCCTCGGCCTGGCGGGCGTCCTGCGCGCCGTCCCGCCCAGCGGCCACATCGCCGGCGTCTACGCCCGCACCGACCTGGCCCAGGGGGTCCACACCCCGCCCGCGAATGCCGTGGTCGAAGGCGTGCGCGACCTTACCGTCCAGGTCGATGACGACATTCACGGCGACCTCAACCTGGCGGGCGTCAACGTCGTCCGTGTGGTACCGGGGCGCGGCGTGCGGGTGATGGGGGCGCGCACCCTGGCAAGCCCCGACCCGCTGTGGCGCTACGTCAACGTGCGGCGGCTGATGATTATGATCGAGCAGGCCATCGACGAGCAGACGCAGTGGACGGTGTTCGAGCCAAATGACCGCGACCTGTGGCGGGAGATCGACCGCGTCGCGCGGAGTTTCCTGAATGACCTCTGGCAGCGCGGCATGCTGGACGGCGCGACCGCTGACGAGGCGTACTTCGTCCGCTGCGATGAGACCACCAACCCGCCGGAAGCCCTCGACCTGGGCCGCATCACCTGCCTCATTGGCGTCCAGCCACCCTGGCCCGCCGAGTTCATCGTGGTGCGGATTGGCAAGATGGAGAGTGGGCGCTTCGTGGTCGAACTGGCGGAGGGTGACTATGCCTAGCACCGCGAGCCGCGACGACCCGTTCCTCGCCTTTCGCTTCGAGATCACGCTGGACGATCTGGCCGTGGGCGGCTTTCAGGAGTGCAGCGGGCTGCAACTGGAGACTGAGATCAAAGAGTACTCCGAGGGTGGCCTGAACGCGACGCTGCGCAAGTTCCCGACCCGCACCAAGCAGTCCAACATCACCCTCAAGCGCGGCATCGTCGACCGCGCGCTGTGGGATTGGTACTACGACCTGACGCAGGGCACGGTGCGCTTCCGCAACGGCTCGATCATCGTCAGAGACCCGGCGGGCGAGGCGGTCGTGCTCGAGTGGCAGTTTCGCGCGGCGTTCCCTACCAAGTGGACGGGGCCGGACCTGAACGCCCTGCAGGGGCAGGTGGCCGTCGAGACGTTTGAACTGTGCCACCAGGGTCTCGAGCGGCGTGTATGAGCGAGGCGAGGAGGCGCGATGCCTGTCCACATCGAGAACTTGAGCAGTGATGTCACCGTCCTCGACGGGGACCTGCCCCTGACCGAGGCGCAGCTTGACAAGCTGGTGAGCCTTATCCTGAGGCGGCTGGAACGCAAGCAGCGTGAGGCGCAACTGACGCGCGCCGCGACCACCGTGCGCGAGGACCTGGGGCCAGCCTCGCCGATCCATGACTAGGATTGGCTATCACACACTGGAGGCAGATCCCGGCGACTGTCATGCCGAGCGCAGCGAGGCATCTGCTCCGCCAGCGTTGCCAGAGGAGACCCCTCACTCCATTTGGGGTGACAGTCGAAGGTGTGAGTAGGGAGTGACGAGTATGGCGCTCACGAAGGCGCGGATTGAAGTCCTCGATAAGGATGCCGTTGACGAGGGGCGCGGGCTGCCCGAGTTTATCGACGTCCAGTTCAACCCGACGGAATACGGGGTGGACAAGAGCGCCCAGATCGCCGAGATTGGCATCCCCGGTATCGACTCGCCGGTGTTGCAGTTCATTCGCGGCCAGAACGAGAAGCTGTCCTTCGAGCTGTTCTTTGACACCACCGCAGACGGAATGGGCGACGACGCCACGGATGTGCGTGACCTCACCAACGAGATTTATCAACTCGTCAAGATTCAACCGCGCACCCACGCGCCGCCCCGCGTCCGCTTCATCTGGGGGTCGCTCACCTTTCAGGCCATCGTCGAGAGCGTCCAACAGAAGTTCGTCCTATTCAACCCCCAGGGCATCCCGCTGCGGGCCACGGTCACGGTCGTCTTCCGCGAGTACAAGACGCTGGAGGAGCAACTTCAAGAACTCAATCTGCAATCGTCGGACCACAGTAAGGTCTACGTCGTGCGGCGCGGCGACACCCTGAGCCGCATCGCGGCTGACCAGTACCGCGACGCGCGGTTGTGGCGGCTCATCGCCGACACGAACGCGGCGGTCATCCCCAACCCGCGCCGCCTGGAACCGGGCGTCATGCTGGTCATCCCGCCGTTCGACCCCTTTGGGACGGTCAAAGGGAAACTGCCATGACCGCCGCCCCGCCCATCTATCGCGGCCACCAGTTCTATGTGCCGCGCTTTGAGATCACGCTGGATGAGCGTCCCGTGGGGTCGGATGTTGTCCACGATGTCGTCCAGGTCACGTATAGCGACGACCTGCAGAGTATTGACCACTTCGAGATTACCATTAACAACTGGGACGCCGAGACTCGCACCCTCAAATACAGCGACGAGGACCTGTTCGATCCCAAGAAGACGATTGCCGTCTACATGGGCTATTACGGCGAGGGCGACCTGACCCGCATGATGCGCGGGGAGATTACGGCCCTGCGCCCGACCTACCCGGCCTCCGGCCAGCCGACGCTTACCATCAGCGGCCAGAATATTCTGCACTCGTTTCGGAAGAGCAAGGAAACGCACACCTATCAGAAGATGACCGACAGCCAGATCGCCCAGGCTATTGGTCGCCGCCTGGGTATCACCGTCAAGACGGACCCGATGGCCACTGTGCAGGAAACCCCCCACGACTACGTCGTCCAGCGCAACGAGCTCGACCTGCCCTTCTTGCTGAAGCGCGCGGAGACGCTGGGCTATGCCGTCTTTGTCGAGGAAGTACAGGACTCCGACGACAGCATCCTCTATTTTGGTCCGCGCCGCGGCGTGAAGCGCACGTCGTTCCAACTAGTCTACGGCCGCTCGCTCATCGACTTTCAGCCCAATCTCGACGCCACGAACCAGGTGGGCGAAGTGGCCGTGCAAGGGTGGGACAAGGTCAATAAGAAGCCCATCAAGGTGGCCGTCAAGCGGGACGAGCTGAACCCCCCCATGTTGAGCGAGGCGTTGGAGAAGGACATCCGCGAGCGCCGTGAGGTCATCTCCGACCACCCGGTTGAGAACGAGCCAGAGGCGCAGCAGGTGGCGCGCGGCAAGCTGGAGCGCATCATCGACAAGTACGTGACGGGGCACGGCTCGACAGTTGGCGTGCCAAGCCTGCGGGCCGGCAGCCTGATCGAGATTGGCGGCCTCGGCACGCGCTTCAGCGGCCGCTACTTCGTCACGGCCACCACCCATACTATCGGCGATAGCGGCTACACGACGCAGTTCGAGTGTGAGATGCGGGAACAGATGGGGTCTTGAAGGGAGTACGGATAGCCTATGCCGGGCGTCGCCACCAACAGCATCGTCGTCGGGGAGGTCACCAACATCAACGACCCCCTCCACCAGGGCCGCGTGCGCGTTAAGTACCCATCGCTGGACCAGGAAGAGAGCGACTGGGCGCGCCTGGTGTCGCCCATGGCCGGCCGGGACCGCGGCATCCACTTCTGGCCGGAAGTCGGCGACGAGGTCCTGGTGGCCTTCGAGCACGGCGACCCGCGGCGGCCCTATGTGCTGGGCGCGCTGTGGAGCGCGCCGGACGCGCCGCCCGCCGACGACGGCAAGGCGGGCCAGAACAATTGGCGCTTTATCAAGTCGCGCAGCGGCCACATCTTCAAGTTTGACGACACGGCTGGGCAGGAAAAAATCGAGATTATCGACCAGGCGGGCGCGCACAAGATTGTCATCGATAGCCAGGCCGGAAAAATCCAGGTGACGTGCGCCTCAGGGGATGTCGAGGTTTCGGCTGGCGCAGGGACCGTCAAGGTCGAGGCGCTGACGGTGGAGATCAAGGCCAGCGGCAACATGTCGATTGAGGCCAGCGGTATGCTCACCATCAAGGGCGCAACCGTCAATATCAACTAGTCAGGAGAGGGGCGATGGGACAACCCGCGGCGAAACAGGGCGACCATATCGTGGCCATCGATACGCATCTCATCCAGCCACCGGGACCGGTGTCGCCTGTCCCCGTCCCCCATCCCTTCGACGGCCTCATCGACGGCGCGTTGAGCGCGAACGTCAACATCGAGGGGCGCCCGGCGGCCACGCTCAACAGTACCGCGACCAACACCCCGCCGCACGTTCCCATCGGCGGCTCGTTTGTCAACCCGCCCCGCAACCAGGGGCAGATTATCCAGGGGAGCGCGACGGTCTTCATCAACAGCAAACCGGCGGCCCGCGCCGGCGATATCGCCTTGACGTGCAACGATCCCGTCGATATGCCGGTCGGTAAGGTCGTGGCGGTGAGTAGGGTGTTGATCGGGGGCTGACATGCGCAGCGACTTTATTGGACGCGGCTTTCCCTTCCCGCTCCGCCCGACGGCGGCTCATCGGCTGGCGTTTGTCAGCGGCGACGAGAAGATTCGCCAGAGTATCTGTCTCATCCTGAGTACGGCCCCCGGCGAGCGCCAGATGCGGCCCGACTTTGGCTGCGGCATCCACGGCCTGGTGTTCCGGCCCAACACAGCGATCCGGCGCACTTAGGTCCAGGCCCGCGTCCGCGAAGCCCTGATACGCGCGGAGTCGCGCACCGATCTCCTCGACGTTCGCGTCGGGACG
>CAZLBQ010000216.1:0-10183 GCA_964557745.1 uncultured Anaerolineales bacterium | reverse complement strand
CTTGCGGATGGCCCACTGGTCGCCCTCGCGATACCACATCCAGACCGACGCCGACAGGTCCTTGAGGCTGGTCACGACGCCGACAAAGCCGTAGGTCCGGTTGGGGTCGTGGGCGGGCCGCAACTCCAACACCATCTGGTTCTCCGATCCCAGGTCGAGCGCCTGGACGTGGCGGCGGGTGCGCATATCCCAGACATGGAGCTGGTGGCCGTACTTGGCGCCGAGCAGTAGCTCTGGGTTGAGACCGTTCTCGACCATGTTAGGCGTCCCCCACTCGCTGGTAATGACCGTGTCGTGGTTGATGTGCCACCAGAAGTCGTAGGCCAGTTGCTGGGGGCCGTGATCGGCTTCCCACGCCCCCTTGACCTTGAAGCTCGTGTGGTCGAGTAGGAAGATGCCGCCGGGGCCATTGCCGTCGGGGTCGCCCAGCGCGCTGACGTAGATGGCATCGGGCCCGCAGTGGATGGTATGGGGACGGCTGTAGCCGCTGCGGCTCAGGATCTCCTCGGGCTGGATGGTCTTGGTCAGGACCGGCTGGCGCGGGTCGGGCTTGGTGTCCACCACGTACATCCGCGACGAGCGCAGGCCGGGCACGAGCAGGTAGCGACGCTCCATGTGCGGGTGGGGCATGGTGGGGCACAGGGCCGCGCTGCAGGCATTCCAACCAAAGTGGTGGAGTTCGTCCCCCGGGAAGGGCAGGTCCAGGCGGTTGACGAGTTGGCCATAGGTGGCCGAGCGCGGGTTGACGTCCAACACCGCCAGCGCATCGGGGCGCGCCTGGCCGTGGCCGTTGTTGGGCGGCTGGATGACGGCAACGTAGGCGATTTCCTCAGGCGGCGCCTCCATGGCCATCTTGGGCGACGGGTAGAACGTCGGATCAGTCTTCCAGGTGTTCATGAGTCTCACTGTCCTTTCTCGTGCTTGTTGATTTATCCTCATACCCAAAGTAGGGCGAGAGCTACGGGTGCAGTTCGGCCTCCAGGTGCCGCAAGAAGGCCGCGGCCACGCGCGTCGCTTCGCTAAACTGGCGCTGGTTGGGCACAACCGTGGGGAACTGGGCGTACCACACCAGGGCCAATTCGGTAGCGGTGGGCGGGTTCGTCGTCAGGAACCGTTCCAGGAGCGGCCGCGCAATCTCGGTCAGGAAGTACATGTCAAACAGCGAGGCGGCATACTGGGGGTTGTGACTCGCAAAGCGCTGATAGGCTCGCTCCACCTTCCCGTTTAGTGCTCGCCTGTCGCGGCGACGGCGTAGCTCCAACTGTCGCTGCCGCAACCACGACTTGAGCGAGTTCGAAGCCAGTTCAAGGGTCGTCGTCTGAGTAGTCATAACTTTCTCTCCTTACTGTCTAAAATCGAGCGCGCATGGGCTGCTACAGGCCCAGGAAGCGTCCGAGCGTATGCTGCATCGTCCACAGGACAATCGGCAGCAGAACGGCCGTCGCCACCAGACGTAGCGTCTCGGGGCGCCACGGCCACGTTGGCACTTTGTCCAGCCGGTTCTCCTCAATCGCCAGCATGGCCGCCGCTTTGTTCAGCCCATCCATGTCCTTGAACTCCTTCTCGTGCACCGAGCGGCGCAACTCCGCGAAGATGGCCTCTAGCTCCCGCGCCACGTCTGCTTGCTGCCGCGTCTTCTCCTGCACCAGCCGACGATGCAGAGCGAGCAGCGGCCAGACGAACATGACCACGGCCAGGAGCGTCAGCAGGAGGGTCACGCCTCTCTCGACCGGTCGCGCTGAGACCCCAGGGGCGATGTTGAGCCACGCCTGCGAGCCTAGCGTTATGGCGACGGAGCTAAACGCCGTGAGCTTGGACAAGGCGTACAGCGGCCCAGTCTCAAAGAGACTGATGCGCGCGTACTTGGCATAGACGGTCCTGACGATCCGCAGTTGGTGGATCGTGTGGTAGATGACGACATCGACCACGGCCCACGTGAAGGACAGGAACAGTGTGTCGGTCACCACCGAGAGCGGCGACGTGAACAGGGACAGCGGCGCCAGGCTGTGAACCAGCAGGGGCAAGCGCAGCCAGAACAGGATGACACCGAATCCGCTCGCCAGCCACGCCAGACGACGCGGCATCGTCGTGAGTTGATACGCGAGGGTGGCATACTCCGCCTCGCTGATGGTCAGGGCCGGGCGAATGTCCCGCAGACTGGCGGCCGCCAACCGATCCAGGTAGTGCATGACGGCCAGACTATAAATGGTGAGAGCCGTCATGCACGCGTGACCGGGGAAGAATGTGCCAGGCGCGTAGGCCCCATCCCACCATTTGATCACCGTCACCGTGAGGAACAGCACCAGCCATAGGCCCGCATAGAAGGCCCAACTCGGGCCCGGTCGCGCATCAATCCAGGCCGTGAGGCAGTCCACCCAACTCGGTGGATACATCGCCGACCGGTCAACGCTGCGGGGGATTGTGGCTGGTGCGGTAGAGAATGGTGTGTCCATATGAACGCCTCCCGTTTCCTTTATGGTCCCCATTGAACCACACTGTCGTTGCACAAAGAAGCCGATTTCCTGTACAATTAGCTGTATCATTAGCGGTATCAGCGTGGTATGGTCCATCCGCACCCCCCGAGGATGTACCCTCTGTGAACGCTCTCTCGTTTGGCGATTGGCTCAAACGCCGTCGGCGTAGTCTCGACCTGACGCAGGCCGAATTGGCCGACCAGGCCGGCTGCTCGGCCGAGACTATCCGCAAGCTCGAAGCGGAAACCCTGCGTCCGTCAAAAGCCCTGGCGGAGCGGTTAGCCCAATACCTGGCCATCCCGGTGGAGCAACAAGACCACTTCGTGCGTTTCGCCCGCGGCCAGGCCGACGCGGGCGAGTTCGTCGTGTCGATGCCAACCCCAAGCGCCACCGCACCGACACCCGCCCCTCGCCCGTCTCTCCCGTCCGCTGCCTCGCAATATATCCGCTTCTGCACCTCTGCTGATGGTGTGCGGATTGCCTACGCTACCGTCGGCGACGGTCCCGTTCTTGTCAAAGCCGCTAACTGGTTGAGCCACCTGGAGTACGACTGGAGTAGCCCTGTCTGGCAACACTGGCTGGCAGGGCTGTCGCAGCATCTCACGTTGGTGAGGTATGATGAGCGCGGCTGCGGGTTGTCGGACTGGAATGTGACTAACTTCTCGCTTGAAGCATGGGTCCAGGACCTGGAACTCGTCGTGGATGCCCTGGGCCTGGCTCGCTTCTCGTTACTGGGTCTCTCACAGGGTGGTCCGGTCGCCCTGGCCTACGCGGTCCGCCATCCAGAGCGGGTTAGCCACCTGATCCTGTATGGCACCTACGCACGGGGACGCATGCGGCGTAACCCCACACCCGATCAAATCGACGAGATCGACACCCTCACGAACTTGGTGCGCCTGGGTTGGGGCAAGGATAACCCGGCCTTCCGCCAGGTGTTTACGACCCTGTTCATCCCTGAGGCAGCCTCCGAGCAGATGCGCTGGTTCAACGACCTTCAGCACGTTTCCACCTCCCGCGAGAACGCCGTGAAGTTCCGGCTGGCCTTTAGCCAGCTCGATGTCCAGGCCATCGCCCGTCAAGTCACGGCGCCTACCCTCGTCCTGCACGCCAGAGGTGATGCGGTCGTCCCTTTCGAAGAAGGCCGGCGGTTGGCGGCCCTTATTCCCGGCGCCCGCCTGGTCCCCCTCGACAGTCAAAACCATATCCTCCTGGACGGCGAACCTGCCTGGTTCCAGTTCCTCGCCGAAGTACACCGCTTCCTGGGGATGGCCGGGTAACTTCATCTCAGGCCACCATGTCCGCCTGGCGGTCAACACCCCGTGGCAACGGCTGGCGAACCGCTCGCCGCCAGCTGGCTAGCCCAATCCCACCGATGACCAGCGTTGCGGCGATCAGGTGATAGACCGCGATGCGCTCACCCAGGAAGACGACCGAGAGCAGCGCGCCAAACGTCGGTATCAGGTGGACGAAAACCCCCGCCTGATTAGCCCCTAACTCAGCCGCGCCCTTGTTCCACAAGATGTATCCGAGGGCCGAGACGAATACCGCGACATACAGCAACGCGAGCGCGTTGGACACATTCACCACGAGATACTCACCGTGGGCCACCTGCCAGATGTAGACGGGTGTTAACATCAACATGCCTGCGATGACGCTGGCCGTCAGCAGGGGCAGCGGTGGCAACTGGGCTGGCCGCCGCTTGAGCAGGATGGCATAGATAGCCCACAAGGGAAGCGCGGCCAGCATCCAGAGATCGCCCCGGTTGAACTCCAGGTGCGAGAGCGTGGTGAGGTCGCCATGAGCAACGCTGACGACCGCTCCCGCCAGGGAAAGCAGCATGCCCAGGCCTTGCGCCGCAGTGATAGGCTCGCGCGAGACAAGCCAGGCGGCCAGGCTGATGAGTAAGGGCACCGTTGACAGCAACAAGAGTGTGTTGAGCGCCGTCGTCTCTGTCAGCGCCTGGTAGACGAAAACGGGGTACGCCGCGATGCTTGTGACTCCCAGACTGATGACCAGTTTCCAGTGGGCCAGAATGAGCTTTCGGTGACGGCGGAGCGGCTCGAAGCTCATGGGCAGCAGGATGACCAGCGCCAGCGCCCAGCGCCAGAAACCGAGGGTGACAGGCGGCAGGTCGCCGCGCACGAGCCGGCCGACGACAAAGTTCCCTGCCCACAGAAGCGCCGCGCTTGCCAGTAACAGCTGAGGTACCACAACCGTCTTTGTCTTTTGACTGTTCATGTCTATCTCCCTTTCTTCAGTGTCCTCATTGAACCACAGGGCCATTGGATAAAGAAGCCGATTGCCTGTACAATTAGCGGTACCATTAGCGGTATCAGCGTGGTATGGTCCATCCGCACCCCCCGAGGATGTACCCTCTGTGAACGCTCTCTCGTTTGGCGATTGGCTCAAACGCCGTCGGCGTAGTCTCGACCTGACGCAGGCCGAATTGGCCGACCAGGCCGGCTGCTCCGTCGAGACCATCCGCAAGCTCGAAGCGGAAACCCTGCGCCCGTCAAAAGCGCTCACCGACCGGCTTGCCGCCTACCTGGCCATCCCGCCAGAGCAACACGACCACTTCGCGCGCTTCGCCCGTGGCCAGAGCGACGGCGAGTACCTGCCCATCCCCATCCTCACCCTCGACCCGGCCCGATCACCACCCTCATCGCGCCCGCATCACCTGCCTGCGCCCCTTCCCACCCCACCAACACCGCTTGTCGGACGCGAGCGACAGACTCGGGAAGTCTGTCACCTCCTCCAGCAACCCCACATACGCCTCTTGACCCTCATTGGCGCCGGCGGCGTTGGCAAGACCCGCCTCGCCATCCAGGCCGCGGCCGACCTCCAGGACGACTTCGCCCACGGCGTATGCTTCGTGGCCCTGTCGGCCGTCCATGACCCAAGCCTGGTCATGTCCACCGTCGCGCATACAGTGGGCGTGCGCGAGAGCGGCACGGGTCCGCTCATTGAGGGCCTTGTCGCCTGGTTACGCGACAAGACCCTGTTGCTGGTCCTGGATAACTTTGAGCAGGTCCTCGCCGCGGCCCCTGTCGTCGCCGACCTGCTTGCCCAGTGTAGGGCGCTGAAGATACTCGTCACCAGTCGGGCGCCGCTCCAGTTGCAGATGGAGCAGCAGTATCGCGTCCCACCTCTGGCCCTGCCCCCGCCCACCGATGAGCCGGCCCCGGCGCTGGTGGGGGGAGGACGGCTGACGGATTACGCGGCTGTCCAGCTCTTTGTCCAATGCGCGCGGCTCGTCAGGCCCGACTTCAGTTTGACGGAGGCGAACAGGCAAGCGGTGGTAGAGATCTGCCAACGTCTCGACGGGCTACCGCTGGCCCTCGAACTAGCCGCCGCGCGCGTCCAGCTGCTGCCCCCCGCCGCGCTGCTGGCGCGGTTGAAGTCTCGCCTGGCGCTGTTGACAGGCGGCCCCCGCAACCTGCCAGCGCGCCAACAGACGATGCGGGCGGCCCTGGACTGGAGTTATGACTTGCTCGACGAGGCGGAAAAAGCGCTCTACCGCCGCCTGGCCGTCTTCGCCCGCGGCTTTTCGTTGGAAGCGGCAGCGGCCGTCGCAGAGGATGGGGAGCCTACCACCGAGGCCGTGGTGTCGGTTTTGGAGGGGCTATCCTCCCTCACCGACAAGAGCCTGATCCATCAGATGGAGAGCGTCGATGGTGAGCCGCGCTTCCGCTTGCTGCAAATTGTCCGTGAGTACGGCCGCGAGCGGTTGGCGGAGAGCGGCGAAGCAGCAGCGGTGCGACAACGCCACCTGCTCTGGTACCTGCGCCTGGCGGAGCAGGCTGCCCCACAACTGCGCGGCCCTCAACAGGTCACGTGGCTGGACCGGCTGGAGCAGGAGCACAACAACCTGCGAGCAGCGCTCCGCTGGGCAGTCGAGACTGGCCAGACCGAGTTGGAGCTACGGCTTGTCGGCGCCCTGGCGGAGTTCTGGCAACGGCGCGGGTATCTGAGCGAGGGCCGCGAGTGGCTGGAGAAGGCTTTACGTCGGGATGATGAGGCGCAGGGGGCCGCAGCTTCCGCCGCCCGTCAGCAGGCGCGGGCGATGGCCCTGAGCGAGGCGGGCTCACTGGCATGGCGGCAGGGTGACTATGGCTCGGCCACGGTGCTGCATGAGGCGAGCCTGACCCTCTACCAGTCCATCGGCGACAGGTGGGGGGTCGCCTTCGCCCTCAACAATCTAGGCGTGCAGGCGACCCGCCAGGGCGACTATGCCCCCGCCCGGCGCCTGCTTGAGGAGAGCCTGGACCTCTACCAAGCCCAGGGGGACAAATGGGGCATGTGCGCCGTTCTGATCAACCTCGGTTTGCTGGCCGAGTTTGAAGACGACCTCCCGCGCGCCAGGCAGTTGTATACCGAGGGGTTGGCGCTCGGCCGTACCGTAGGGGATAGGTGGGCCATCGCCGCGCTGCTGCACAACCTGGGCGATGTGGCGCGTTACGCGGGTGACTATGCGCAGGCCGTCCCCCTCTATGAAGAGAGCATCGAGTTGGGGCGGCAGACGGGAGACAAGCTGGTGAGTGCGCAATCGCTCGCCATCCTGGCGAAGATAGCGCACAAGCAGGGGGACGCGGTGAGGGCGATCCAGCACTTCCAGGCTAGCCTCACCGTCTTCCGTGAGTTTGGACACCAAGATGAGCTAACCCAATGCCTGCAAGGCTTGGCCGGGGTGTTGGCCGACCAGGGACAAGCCGTGGCGGCCGCCCGACTGTTTAGCGCGGCGGAGGCGCTCCGTGAATTGCTAGGAGTGGCCTTACCGGCGCTGGATCGCCACGAGCACGAGCAGCAGGTCGCGAGCGTGCGGCATATGCTGGGCGACGCCCTGTTTGCTGCCACGTGGGCGGAAGGCCGAGCGCTGACACTCGACGAGGCCGTGGCCCACGCCCTGGAGATGTCCGTATCATGAACGCTCTCGCGTTTGGCGACTGGCTCAAGCGGCGGCGGCGCAGTCTCGACCTCACCCAGGACGAACTGGCCGACCGCGCCGGTTGCTCGGTCGAGACCATCCGCAAACTCGAAGCGGAAACCCTGCGCCCCTCGAAAGCGCTCGCCGAGCGGTTGGCCGAATACCTGGCCATCCCGCCTGAGCAACAGGCCCAATTCGTGCGCTTCGCGCGCGGCCAGACCGACGCCGAGCAACTGCCTGTGCCGACACGGACGCTGGACCGCCCCACGTCGCCGGCCCCGCCTCATCGCCCCCTGACAACGCTTCCCAGTCCACCGACACCCCTCGTTGGACGCGAGGACGAGACCAGGGAGGTCAGCCAGCTTCTCCGACAGCCCCACCCGCGGCTCTTGACGCTCACCGGCGCCGGCGGCGTGGGCAAAACCCGCCTCGCCTTGCAGGTCGCCGCCGACCTCGAAGCGGACTTCTCGGACGGTGTCTGCTTCATCTCCCTCGCCGCGATTCGCGACCCGAGCCTGGTCGTGTCGACCATCGCGCATACGTTGGGCGTGCGCGAAAGCGGCGCCCTACCTCTCGCCGAGAGTCTTGTTGACTGGTTGCACGATAGACGCGTATTGCTGGTGCTGGATAACTTCGAGCAGGTCCTCGACGCGGCCCCTGTCGTGGCTGACCTGCTTGCCCGCTGCCCCTTGCTCAAGGTTCTGGTCACGAGCCGTGCGCTGCTTCGGTTGCAGGGCGAGCAACAATACCCCGTGCTGCCCCTGGCCCTTCCGCCCCTCGGTGATGACCCACCATCCCATCTAGACAACCCATCGCAGGTGATGGACTACTCGGCCGTCCAGCTCTTTGTCCAGCGCGCGCGGCGGGTTAAGCCCGATTTCGCGCTTAGCCCGCCCAACATGCAGGCCGTCGCGCACATCTGTCACCATCTCGATGGGCTGCCGCTAGCTCTCGAACTGGCCGCGGCGCGCGTGCACCTTCTCCCCCCCACCGCCTTGCTCCAACGGTTGACGCCGGGGCTGGCCCTGCTGACGGGCGGCCCCCGTGACCTGCCCGCGCGCCAGCGGACCATGCGCGCCGCGATTGATTGGAGCTACGAGCTACTGGACGACGAGGAGCGGCGTCTCTACCGCCGTCTGGCCGTCTTTGTCGGCGGTTTCACCCTGGAGGCAGCCGCCGCGGTAGCCGGGCATGGCGAAACCGCGCCTGACGATCTCCTGCCTATCTTGGATCAGCTATCCTCCCTCGTCGATAAGAGCCTGCTTCAACAGACCGAGACCGTCGACGACATGCCCCGCTTCAGCCTATTGGAAATGGTGCGTGAGTACGGCTTCGAGCGCCTGGCGGACAGCGGCGAACTAGACGTGATCTGCCATCGGCACGCCCGCTACTGGCTGGCGTTTGCTCAGGCAGCCGCCCCGAACCTGGTCGCGGCTGACCAGGCAGTGTGGTTCGCCCGCCTCGACACCGAGCACAACAACCTGCGGGCGGCGCTCCAGTGGTTGGCGGACCGAGGTGAGGGCGAAGAGGGGCTACAGTTGGCGGGAGCCTTGTGGCGCTTCTGGTATGTGCGCGGCTACTTTGCCGAGGGGCGACACTGGCTAGAGAGGGTTCTTGCCGATGACCGAGCTTCCTCACCGGCCGCGCGAGCGTTGGCGCTCTACGGGGCCGCGAATCTTGCCTTCGCCCAGGGGGATCACCCCGTTATGCATCGCTGGCTGGAAGAGAGTCTGCGGCTGAGGCAGGCCATCGGGGATAGGGCCGGTCAGGGAGCATCGCTGCATGCCCTGGCTAACCTGGCCCTCGTTCAGGGCGACTACGTCCAGGCCCGTGACCTCGCCGAGCAAGGCCTGGCCATCGACCGCAGCTTGAACAACCGTCCGGGCATGGTCCTCAAGCTGAATACACTCGGCCTGGCCCTGTACCGGCTGGGCGAGTATCCAGCCGCCCGCGCCCTGCTAGAGGAGAACGTGACGCTGCTGCGCTCACTGGGGGATCGCATGGGGATGACCTATGCGCAGAACTTCATTGGCCTGACCCTCCGTGCTGAGGGTAAGTACGCCGAGGCGCGAGCTTTGCATGAGTCCAGCCTGGCTATCCAGCAGGCGCTAGGCGATGAATTCGGCATGCCTGGCAGTCTCCACAACCTGGGCCTGGCGACCGCTATGCTAGGCGACCGAGAGGAGGGTGAGCGCCTCTGTGACGAAAGCCTACGGCTGGCCCGCAAATTGGGCAAGAAGCGCGATACAGGCCTCGTGTCCATCAGCCTGGGGTACCTGACGCAACACCGAGGCGAGGTGCGGTCGGCCGTCATTCACTTCCATCGCGGCTTGTCCATATTTGCGGAGCTTGGCGACCGATTTGAAGGCGCGCGTGCGCTCGCCGGTCTGGCGGGCACGCTGTGGGCCTGTGATCACCCCGCGTTGGCAGCGCGCCTGGCCCGCGCCGCCGAAGAGCTTGTGGCGAGCGAGAGCGGGCGTCTGGACCCCCGCGAGCGCATGGACTATGAGAGGAGCCTCGCCCCTATTCGCGCCGCCGTCACCGCCGGACACGTCGCCGATGCTTGGGCGAGCGGACCAACCTTGACCCTCGACGACGCGACCCAGGCGACACTTCCCCTGATCCAGACGTACAGCCAGCAGCCGACGACGTAGGCGGAGGCTAGTCCGCCACCTCTCCTTCCCACCGCCAAAAGAACACCTCGGCCGGGGCGAACCAGTCATGACAGTAAGCCACGGCCCGCGCGTCAGAATAACTGGCCCTGGCCGTATCCTGCTGTGGCTAT